>CAXMSA010000031.1:568-24097 GCA_964195605.1 uncultured Amylibacter sp. | reverse complement strand
ATTCATCTGATATCTTAACCAGTCTTTTCAGGTTTGCTAAAAGCACTTTTTAAGCCGTACATGCTCGCCGCAACAGATGGACCAATTCCCAAAGCGAATAGAACAGTTCCGAAGCCAACGCTGCCTCCCAGAGTCCATCCGACAGCTACCACCGTTAGTTCAAGACCACTGCGCACCCAGGCAATTGGCAGGCTTGTCATCCTTTGCAGCCCCGTCATTAATCCATCTCTTGGGCCAGGGCCCAAATTTGCAATTAGATATAGTCCACCGCCAAATCCGGTGACCAACACTCCAATAATGGCTGTTCCAATTCTTAAGGTAAGGCTATCAAAGGTGGGCAAATACGGCAGCAAAAAATCAAGAACCAAAGCAATGATAATGGCATTTAGAACAGTTCCAATGCCTGGAGTTTGTCTGAGTGGAATCCAACAAAACAAAACGAATAAACTGATCACAAAGGTAGCAAACCCAATACTCCACCCAGTAACATGAGTGATGCCTTGGGCAAAAACTATCCACGGGCTTACCCCAACACCCGCTGCGATAAGCAAAGCTTCTCCCAGGCCGAAAAGAGCAAGGCCAATCACAAGAAAAACTACAGACACAAAAGGGGGAGTTAATGTAAGTGCTTTCGGCGAACTCCAAGAGAGAGACGGTACTTCTTTAACGGACAGAAAACGTGGTAATAATATCATTTTTGATATTCTCTTAGAATTATTGCTGCCGACCATCTATGAAACGTTTCAGTTTGAAAAGCAAAATTGCATAAATTCTCAAACTTAATGGTCTTAGGTAAATGGGGGCTGTTATATCCAATCAACTACACCAAAATAATTCGCCAAATGACACTGCGCTGGGAATGGCAGCTCAAAGCAGTCTTTGTGCTAAAGCATCCAAACCTTCACCAAGTCTTCGTATGTACCGTTTTAAGTTTGAACCGCCAGAACATCCGGCCATAGAATTTAGTGAGTTTTTCTCAAGCACGACCCATCGAACGTATGGGTAGTAATTTTCAGGAATAGCACGGCACAACTTTCGCAACTGCGACTTCTGATTCAATGCATCCTCTATACTCGGTGCAATTACCCGCTCCAATACGCCCCTACCGCTTCAATCCTTCGGCTTTCAGGATAAAGCCCATATGCTTGTCGGCAATTTTCAGGCCACCTTCATCATCGTCCCAGGATATTTTCCCGTCGCTGTTGATATCCACCCCCATCAATGCGCCTTTGGTCAGTGTGGCAAGTTTAGTCGCATGCTCTAAAGCCTTGGTCGTATCAGCTGCGGCAATAATAGCATCCGCTTCAGTCAACGCCGCAGTGCTGCGTGCAATCGCGGCGTTCAAAGAGGCTATAACATGCACAGCATGGTTTTTAACTGCCTCAGAGGCATCACCGGCTTCACTGGCAAGTGTGATATGCGCAATGGCACCTGTCGCGGCTTTGATCAGCCCGTACCCCAACCCCGGCCCGCCGCTTTCCAGTGCGGGATCAATCGCATGGCGCACATGACCCGCGTGCATTTTCATCGTGCTCAGATCATCTGCTGCATTCACCGCGTAATTCGCATGAGCGGCGGCCACCAGCGACTCTTTAAAAGCCGTCGGCAACAGGCCCCGTTCAGAGGGCGTATCCTTCCAACTACTGACAACATGGCCAATATGGGTGTGGGCTTCACTGCCTGCCAATGCGGGGGTATTACCGCCAATCAGAATGCCCCCAACAAAGAGTATCAATGCGGGTAAATAGCTAAAGTTTTTCATCAAATGGCCTTTCATACAGATAGGCCGATTATACATAGGCGGCGTGTTTATTCAAATATCATCATTTCATGGCGTTGGCAGGGTCAGATAGGTGTTATTTTCCCAATGTATGATGTACCATCGCGGCACTATCACCATGCAAAATACATCTGATCGGGGCCTCATGTATTGGCCCGTAACCCTCTTCTGCTTCAATATATGCCGCAAGTTTTTCCGGCCCGGCAATCAGTAAATGACAATGTGTTGCCCCAGCCAATACAGGGGCAGTCATGGTCAGTCTTTGTTCAGGTTGGCTGGCGCTGTTTATCACCATCAAAGGTGGTGCATCGGCAGAAAGTGCCATATCCAATTCTTCCGCATCGGGAAACAGGCTGGCCGTATGCATATCCGCCCCCATCCCCAGAACAAGCACATCAATGGGCAAATGTGGGGTATAAAGTGCCGTTGCTGTCTTTAATGCCGCTTCGGGCGTTTGATCCGGTGTGACCATTGGTAATATGCGCACTTTAGTTGCGGCATTCTGATTTAAGTAGTGATCAATCATACGGTAATTTGACCGAAAAGGATCATCTGAGCCCAAGCGTTCGTCAGTTAGCAATACAGTGACATTTTCCCAATCCACAGACAACAGGCTGAGACGTTCAAGAAACGGTGCTGGCGTGGTGCCACCAGGCACTGCCAATGAGACATGGCCCTTTTCCTCAATTACCTCATGTAATTGTTTGGCCACAATCCGGGCCAACCCAGTCATCAGGGTCTCAAAGTCGGGATAATCCAGTAAAACACTCATTTTTCAATCTCCCGCCAGCGACGGCCATCTTTATGCATCAACATCAAACTGTCATCAGGCCCATTGCTACCCGCATCGTAAGGTGCCGGTTTCAATGAATTTTCTTCCCAGTTTTTGATAATAGGGTCAACCCAGGCCCAAGCCGCCTCAACCTCGTCACCACGCATAAACAGGGTTTGGTTACCACGGATCACATCCATAATTAACCGTTCATAAGCGTCTGGAATGCTCAATTCATCATCGCCAAGAACCTCGGCAAAGGTCATATCCAGCGGCACTTCGGTCAGGCGCATACCGCCCGGCCCCGGTTCTTTTATTGTCATGCTTAAATTGATACCCTCATCGGGTTGCAAGCGAATGGTTAGCACATTGCCCTTCAAATCCTGGCTATCTTCAAAAATTGAGTGTGGCGGATCTTTGAACACCACGGCGATTTCCGAGACCCGGTTGCGCAGTTTCTTACCCGTACGCAGATAAAACGGCGTGCCAACCCACCGCCAGTTCGACAGGTTCGCTTTCAGTGCGATGTAACTTTCAGTGGTACTGTTCGGATTACCGCTTTCATCGCGGTAACTAGGATTTTTTCCATCTGAACGGTACTGCCCACGCACGATATCCGCTTGAAGAATGGGGTCCAATGCCTTGATAACTTTCAGTTTCTCATCTCGAACTGAGGCAGCATCAAACGTCGCAGGCGGCTCCATCGCGGTCAGGCAAAACAGCTGCATCAAATGATTTTGTATCATATCGCGCATCGCACCCGACTTGTCGTAATAGGCGCCACGCCCCTCTACCCCCAAAGATTCTGACACCGTGATTTGCACATGATCAATATGTTGCGAATTCCACAAAGGCTCAAACAAAGCATTGGCAAACCGCAACGCCATCAGGTTTTGCACGGTTTCTTTTCCTAGATAATGATCAATACGGAAAATCTGATCTTCGCGGAAACTATTGGCTAATTCTTCATTCAAAGCTTTGGCCGAAGCCAGATCACGGCCAAACGGTTTTTCCACAACGATACGACTGTTGTCATTGGTGATTTTATACTTCAACAAACGCTCTGCAAGTGGTGCAAATAACGATGGCCCAACCGAAAAATAAAACGCATGAATAACATCCTTGCGCAGAATTTTTGCCAAAGTTTTCCAGCCTTCTTCGCCTAAAGCATCCAGTTTTATGTATGTGATACGCTCTAAAAATACTTCTATGTTCTGTGCATTTTTTTTCTTTGATTTTACAAAATTTTCAATAGCTTCACGCACGAAGCTCTTAAACTCATCTTGAGTGTAGTCTGATCTTGCCGCCGCAATAATACGTGCGGTTTCTGGCATTTGCCCTGCACATAAACGACGAAACAACCCTGGCAAAATTTTACGTTTAGCCAAATCCCCCGTACCACCGATGATAACCAGGTCAAAGTCGTCTACAGGTATCGTTTGTGCAGCCATCGGCCTGCCCCTTTCGTCTTGCTTGCCAAACTATTGCAATTGTAACAGGCCGCTGCAAGCGAAACAGACCGACGTTATAAATCACATGATTGTGCAGTATTCCCAAAAACCTTTCAACTCAGACTTAAAGCGTGTAGCCACTGTATAAATGAGACCACACAGGCGACCCAGATGAACGACCAGTCCTTTGATACAATCCAAGCCAGACCACTTGGAAAATTTGAAAACCCTGACATCACCGCAAAGGGTGATGAGCGCGCTTTTGTGCCTTTGATCGGGGCGACCACGCTTTGGTTCAACACTGGTACATTGTGCAATATCGAATGCCTGAACTGTTATATCGAAAGTTCCCCCACGAACGATGCTCTGGTCTATATGAACACCGCAGAAGTGGTGGGTTACCTTGACCAGGTCAAGGCACGTAAATGGCCGACAACTGAGATCGGTTTCACTGGCGGCGAACCGTTTATGAACCCCGATATAATCGATATGGCACGGGCCAGCCTTGAACGTGGCTACACCGTGCTGATCCTGACCAATGCGATGCTTCCAATGATGCGCAAGTCAATGAAAGCGGGTCTTTTGGCGTTACAGGCCGAATTTGGCGACAGGCTGACCCTGCGTATATCTTTGGATCATTTCAACCCTGAAAACCACGACAAAGAACGCGGCCGTGGGGCATATGCCATCACCCTCAAAGGCATGGGGTGGTTGCGCGATAACGGCCTTAAAATGGCCGTGGCCGGGCGCACGGTCTGGGGCGATAGTGACGCGCAAAGCCGAGCCGGTTACAAAGCCCTGTTTGCACAACACGGCTTTGATATTGACGCCACTGACCCAGCCATGACAGTGCTGTTTCCCGAAATGGATGAAACCGCTAAAGTACCTGAAATAACAACATCTTGCTGGTCTATCTTAAACAAAAAACAAAGCGATGTTATGTGTTCCTCATCCCGCATGGTGGTCAAACGCAAAGGTGCGGAAACCCCGACAGTTCTGGCCTGTACATTATTGGCCCACACCCCTGAATTTGAGTTAGGTGTAACACTGGAACAGGCCGAAGGTGATGTGAAGTTGAACCATCCCCATTGTGCCAAGTTTTGTGTGCTAGGTGGCGCGAGTTGTTCAAGGTGATGCTAGAACGCCCAAGTTCACCGTGCCTTTAGCGCATCTTTCAGTACCGACTTCACCACATCAAGATCAACATCGCGGGTCACGAAACTGTCACCGATGGACCGTGCCATAATAAATGCCAGTTTGCCGTCTTGTACTTTTTTGTCCTGTGCCATCAATGCCAGCAGCCCGTCTGCATCGGGCAGGTCACCGTCGATATCGGACAGGTCAACCTTCATCCCCATGGCACGCAGATGTGCGCGCACACGGCTTGGAGCTTCTTGGCTGCATAAGCCCAAACGCATCGAAGTCTCAAACGCCAAAGCACAGCCAATGGCCACGCCTTCGCCGTGCAACAGGCGGTTGGAATAGCCGGTTGCGGCCTCTAAAGCGTGGCAAAACGTGTGGCCAAGGTTCAGCAAAGCGCGGTCACCGTGTTCTTTTTCATCACGCGCAACAATATCGGCTTTCATTTCACAAGACCGCTTCACAGCAATAATACGTTTTACCATATCGCCCGCAGCCATCGCCGGACCATTATCCTCAAGCCACTCAAAAAATGCCGCATCCCCCAGCATGCCGTATTTCACCACTTCGCCGTAACCTGCCAGAAAATCACGCGGTT
The DNA here is from genome assembly GCA_964195605.1 of uncultured Amylibacter sp. Lineage (GTDB taxonomy): Bacteria > Pseudomonadota > Alphaproteobacteria > Rhodobacterales > Rhodobacteraceae > Amylibacter. The sequence continues at coordinate 18,356 of CAXMSA010000031.1, read as the reverse complement.
CTAACGTGCCCAGAACCGTCACATCAGCCAACACCAGTTGCGGCTGGTAAAATGCGCCAACCAGGTTTTTACCATGCGGGGAATTGATCCCGGTTTTGCCGCCGACAGAACTATCAACCTGCGCCAAGAGTGAGGTCGGTATCTGCACAAACCGCACACCGCGCCGCAAAATAGAGGCCGAAAAACCCGCTAGATCGCCGATAACACCACCACCGAATGCAATCACGATATCATCGCGTTCAATCTTTTCGGACAGCAGCCATTCGGTGGTTTTTTGCAACATTTCCCATGATTTGGTTGTTTCGCCCGCAGGTAATTGCAAAGCAGAGAAACTTATTCCCTCTGCCGCAAGCCCTGTTTCCAGGGTTTCCAAATGCAATCCGGCCACGGTTTCATCAGTAATAATCGCTACATGTTTGCGCGTTAGAAACGGTTTGATATAGGCCCCTGCCTTGGGCAGTAAATCAGGCCCTATATGAATATCGTAAGAACGATCACCCAGATCAACATGTACAGTTTGTTTTTGCATTCTTAGTCCTTCACAACACCGCTGATCGGGTTGTCCAATAAAGTTTCAACAGCTTTTGCCGTCATTTTTTCTAATGTCAGTTTTGGTTCAGCATCCACCACCAGCTCTGCCTTGGCATAATGCGGGGTTCGCGCCTCTAATAGTTCTGCCAATTTGGCTTTCGGATCAGGCACCCGCAGCAAGGGGCGAGTGTCTTTATGGCGCACACGTTCCCACAAAAGATCAAGATCTGCACGTAACCACAAAGCCACGCCTTTTTCGGCAATTAAATCACGGTTAGCCTTTGCCATATAAGCCCCGCCACCGGTTGACAGCACACAAGGCGGGCCATCCAACAAGCGGTTTAACACTTGGGTTTCTTTTTGGCGGAAAAACGGTTCTCCGTCGCGCGCAAAAATCTCTGGGATCGTCAGGTTAGCAGCTTTCACGATCTCTTCATCAGAATCCAGAAAATCCACCCCCAACTCATGCGCCACCAATCGCCCGACAGCGGTTTTTCCGGCCCCCATAAGCCCGATTAAAACAATGGTTTTAGTTAATCGGTAGGTCTCTTCGGCCCCTTACAGTTCGTTTTGTCGAAAATGAGCAAAGTTTTGCTTTATCCCATCTCGCAGTAATGACTTTTGATATATTCGTGATATCATCCCCCTCAGACAAGACAAGGTGGAACGCGCCACCAATGGGCAGTTAGGGTAAATTGATGGGTCGTTTGCTGATATTTTTGTTTTTTTTGGTTATTTTAAGCCTTATCGGGTTGATCGGATATTCTTATTTCGGTGATATTTCGTCACCCAATGTTGAAATTATTCAAACTGTGACACCGAATGCGGATTAAGCACGGGCTTTCTATTCTGCTGGTCCTTTTTAGTTTTCCCGCGTTTGCAAGCCCACTTTCTGCGGTGGACTGGCTGTCGGAATCACTGGAAACCCCGCAAGATGTGGCCCCTGAAACGCCGCTTACCGGGGTAAGTATTGAAGAGATCGAAACCACCAACCTGTCAGATGTGCAAAAAGACACGGTTGGGATTATTCCAAGCCAAATCTCTGGCATACCGCAGGATTTCTGGGGCGATAGCCAAATTGAACGGCTTGCCAGCCTTATCCGTAATGCACCACTGGGCCAATTAACGGAGGTGACCGCACTTTGGCGCCGTGTAATACTTGCAGAAATAGACCCACCATTTGGCACCAGCCAGAAAAACACCCTGTTACTTGCGCGCCTTGATAACCTGTTGAATGCAGGTGCGCTTGATCCTGCAGAGGCTTTGCTTAAAGCTGCCGACCCTAACAACCCACAACTGTTTCGCCGCTGGTTTGATGTCAGCGTTCTGACACAACGGGCCGATGACGCCTGCGCCCGCATGGTAAAAACTCCGAATTTCGCCCCCACATTGCAGGCCCGCATTTTCTGCCTTGCACGTGCAGGTGACTGGAGCGCGGCCGCTGTGACACTTAGTTCCGGCAAAGCTTTAGGCAGTTTTTCTGAAGAAGAGGCCCTGTTGTTGGGCTTGTTTCTTGACCCCGAAGCCTATGCCGGTACCCCCGATCCTGTGCTGCCCATGATATTGACACCGTTGACTTTTGTTATGCGCGAAGCTTTGGCATTGCCACGCCCTGCCCATAGTCTGCCACTTGCGTTTTTGCATATGGATTTACAAAACAATGCCGGATGGAAGTTGAGGATCACATCTGCAGAACGTCTGGTCCGCGAAGCGGCAATCCCGTCTATTGCCCTGCTGGATTTATATCTAGAAGGAAAGCCTTCGGCCTCTGGCGGGGTATGGGATCGGGTTGCAGCGGTACAAAAACTAAATGCGGCATTAGGGGGCGATGATGATGGCAAGCTTTCTGACACTTTGGTCAAAGCTTATCAGGCACTGGCCCCATATAACCTACAATCGGTACTATCTGATTGGTTTGCCGCCGCATTAGAAAACCGAGCACTCACTACACAAGCCAGCCCCATCGGTTTTGAATTGGCAGTTTTACATCCCGAAACCCGTGATCTGGCATTGGGTATGGCATCCAGCAAACAACTGGAACGCTTCATCGTGTCAATCTTGTCAGCGCGCTTTGATGCACCGCCGCAAAACAACTTGCAACAAGCTATCTTGAATGCATTAACAGGGCTTTCATCCAAAACCGTATTACACCAAAACGTTGATAGAGGGCGTGTGGGCGAAGCAGTATTATCGGTTTTAACCTTATTGCATGACGGGGCTGCAACTGATGTCAGCGACATTGAAACCGCACTGTCAGTGCTGGCATATAGTGGTTTTCACAATGAAGCTGTCAGAATATCAATCCAGTTAATTCTTGCGGCAGCCCCATGACAACTCATTGGATTGAAACGTTTTTAGAAGCAATACAGGCAGAACAAGATGCTTCTGACAACACGATTATGGCCTATGCGCGTGACCTGCACGAATTTGAAGCACACTTGAAGTCCGCCAAAAAAGATTTCAAATCGGCGTGCCGCGCGGATGTGGAAGCCTATATTGTCGATTTGGAAAACCGCGGCCTTGCAGCTGCAACACGGGCGCGGCGTCTATCGTCTTTGCGCCAGTTGTTTCGCTTTGCATTTGAAGAAAACTGGCGAGAAGATGATCCATCGTCACAAATTAAGGGGCCGCGCAAGGCGCGCCATTTGCCAAATACGTTATCTGAAGAAGAAGTTGACCGTATGTTGGATGCATCACTTTTGACAGGTCGCAACAAGTCAGATCGCCTACGCAACACATGCCTGATGCAGCTTTTATACGCAACAGGAATGCGGGCCACTGAATTGGTCTCTTTGCCTGTGGCCGCAGTGCGCGGCAATCCAGAGATGCTCTTTATCAAGGGCAAAGGCGGCAAAGAACGTATGGTACCCCTCTCGCCCCCTGCCAAGATGGCAACAGCGGCTTATCTGGCGGATCTAGACCGTCATGCGGAATTGGCGCAAAGCAAAGGTAAACCACCGTCAAAATTTTTGTTTCCCTCAACTGGCAAGCTGGGGCATTTAACCCGGATCAGATTTTATACTTTGGTCAAAGAAATTGCCGTCAATGCAGGTATCAAACCAGAAACGGTCACACCGCACACTTTGCGCCATGCCTTTGCAACCCACCTTTTAGCCGGAGGCGCTGATCTGCGGGTGATCCAAATGCTACTGGGCCATGCGGATGTGGCAACCACTGAAATTTACACCCATGTTTTAGATGAAAAACTAAAGTCGCTTGTTCTAGATCACCATCCAATGGCAAAAGATTAGCGGCGCATTTCTGGTGGCAGTGTATCTTCGCTAGGCCAATAACCTGTTTTCAAGGTTTCATGATATCCTTGGGTCAACCCTGCAGCCTTCATTGCTGCTATTGTAACATCAAAATCATACTCTAAGCTTTTGATAATAAACTTTTCCCCGCTTAAATATCCATAATTGGTTTGCGGGCCACCAGTATGGCCCGGCATCCCAATTGCACCTGTATTCATCCATGAAACACCTGCTATTACACGATGCATCGGTATACCTGAGTGCCCGGCAATAACATGATCCACAGGCCCGACCTGCGCTTGCAATGCGGTAATTTCAGCGACAAGCTCTGTTTCTCTTGTAACCGGCCAGATAAACCGCGAAATATCAGTGGCACCACCATGTATTACCGCATAACGCGCGCCTTGGCGGGTAAAGACAATACGCTCAGGCAATGTCCCCATCCAGATTTTATTTGCATCAGTAACCTTTGCTAACGCATGCGCATACCAGCCATCTGACAGAATGGAGCAAGCCGAGCCATCATCAAACCCACAACCGCAATCTTCGGCATTATTTGCAAGCTGCACTTCGCAATTACCTGCCAGAACCGGACACTGAAACTGGCGAATGCGCTTAACACTGGCCGCGGCATCTGCACAATAAGCCACGATATCGCCAGTGCAAATGCAGTTTTCAGCAGGAATGCCGTTGTTTTTTGCAATCAAAAGCAACGCGTCAAGGGCTGCAAGATTAGAGTAAACACCGCCAAATAATAGCATGTCACCTTTAATTTCACCCAAATCACATATTTCCATCGCTTAACATCCCTTGATGTGGTACCCGCTTGGCCCCATAACTAAGTTAATCACACAAATAAGGAAAACGCGTATAAATGGAAACCTCAATGTTGATCATGGCACATCTGGACGCCGCTTTTTGGATCACAATCGCCAGTATATTGGGTCTTTTGGTTCTGTCCGCGTTCTTTTCCGGTTCTGAAACCGCACTTACCGCTGCCAGCCGTGGAAAACTGCACGGGCTTGCGGAACAAGGGTCACGTGGGGCAAAACGCGCACTTGCATTAACTGATGATAATGAACGGCTGATTGGGTCGGTATTGTTGGGCAACAACCTAGTGAATATTTTGGCCACAGCACTGGCCACCAGCCTGTTCACACGCTTGTTTGGCGACAGTGGAGTGGCCTTTGCCACGCTTGTAATGACGATACTGGTGTTAATCTTTGCCGAAGTTCTACCCAAAACCTATGCGATAACCAACGCCGAGGCCGCCGCAACAAGCGTTTCAGCCCCCATTCGTATACTGGTTATACTTCTTTCACCTATCGTGGCCGCAGTGCGTTGGTTTGTACGCAGCCTGTTACGCTTGTTTGGGGTGAAAATGACTGGAAAAGATACCACAGAGGCCGCACAAGAAGAAATTGCGGGTGCAATATCGCTTGGCCATATGGAAGGGAACTTTGAAAAAGACGACCGCGATCGCTTATTAGGGGCACTTGATCTTAAAGACCGTGAGGTCGAAGAGATCATGCTTCACCGTTCAGATATTGAAATGATTAATGCAGATGATAACCCGCAAGATATCATCCGCCAATGTCTGGATTCAGCTTATACACGCATGCCCGTTTTTAAAGACGACACCGAAAATATCGTTGGCGTTATACATTCTAAAGACCTGTTACGCACGGTGGAAAAACTTCGCCGTAATGCAAATAACCGCCAAGCTGCCATTTCAAAGTTGAAGATAATGGATGTGGCGATGAAGCCTTACTTTGTGCCTGAAACCACGACATTGAATGACCAGATGCACCAGTTTTTACGCCGCCATACGCATTTTGCTTTGGTGGTAGATGAATACGGCGCGCTGCAAGGCTTGATCACATTAGAGGATATTCTGGAAGAAATTGTCGGTGAGATAACTGATGAACATGACACGGATATTGAACTGGAGAAGAATAAAGACACCAAGGGCAATTATGATGTGGATGGGACAGCAACCATCCGTGATCTGAACCGTTCATATGACTGGAATTTACCAGATGAGGAAGCTAATACCATTGCAGGTCTTGTGATACATGAAGCCCAGATGATCCCCAGTGAGGGGCAGATCTTCAATTTTCATGGCTATCATTTTAAGATTGTAAAACGGGAACAGAACCGTATCACAAAACTGAAAGTACGCCCGGTTTAACGCCCTTTAAACAGGCTACCCAAAATGCCACGTATCAGGCTTTGCCCGGCTTTTGATCCCAATTGGCGGGCAAAAGATTTGGCAAATGTTTTACCGATACTATCACTGCGCGATGATCTTTTGCGTATGCTACGGCTGCCGTCGTAACGCCGTGCCAGTTTGCGGGTTTTTTCTTTTTCTTCCAGCTGTTCTTTTTGTTCTTGCGCCTGCTCGGCTTCTTTGGCCGCATCCTCGGCCCGTTTGGTCAGTATTTCAAAAGCCGATACACGATCAAGTGCTGCCTCATAAACACCTGCCACATGCGAGTTTTTGATCACGGCATCACGCTCTGCCTTGGAGATTGGCCCCAATTGCGATGACGGCGGGCGGATCAGGGTTTGTTCAACCACACTGGGCATTCCCTTTTTTTCCAATGTGGAAACAAGCGCCTCTCCGGTTCCCAGTTCAATGATTATTTCTGCGGTATCAAACCGAGGATTGTTGCGAAACGTGTCTGCCGCCTGCAACAACGCTCTACGGTCACGCGGGGTAAAGGCACGCAAAGCATGCTGCACACGGTTTCCAAGCTGCCCAAGAATATCATTAGGCACATCCGCCGGGCTTTGACTGACAAAATAAATTCCCACACCTTTTGAGCGGATCAGGCGCGCTACCTGTTCTACTTTGTCAACCAAAGCCTTTGGCGCGTCGTCAAATAATAAATGTGCCTCGTCAAAGAAAAATACAAATTTGGGTTTATCCGGATCACCGACTTCCGGCAGGTTTTCAAACAATTCTGACAACATCCAAAGCAGGAAGGTTGCATAAAGACGCGGGGATTGCATCAATTTATCTGCCGCCAGAATATTGATCCTGCCTTGCCCGCCTGACGTAGTCGCAATCATATCCATCAAGTTCAGTGCCGGCTCACCAAAGAAATTTGTTGCACCTTGGTTTTCCAGCACCAAAAGACTGCGCTGGATCGCCCCGATAGAAGATGTTGAGACATTGCCGTAACGCAATGATACCTCACCTGAATTTTCACCCAGCCATACCAGCATTGCGCGCAGATCCTTTAAATCCATCAACGCCAGCCTCTGTTCATCGGCAACACGAAACGCAATGTTCATCACGCCTTCTTGTACGTCAGATAATTCCAGCAAACGCGACAGCAAAAGCGGCCCCATTTCAGTGATTGTTGTACGTACCGGATGGCCTTGCTCGCCAAACAAATCCCAAAAAGTGACCGGAAAACCTTCATAGCCAAAATCATCGAATTTAATGGTTTTGGCGCGGCTAATAAAAGCATCATGGTATTTAAAATCCGGGCTGCCAGCTTTGACCATACCAGATAGGTCGCCCTTCACGTCAGACATGAATACCGGAACACCCGCATTGGAAAAACCTTCGGCCAAAATTTGCAAGGTAACTGTTTTACCCGTTCCTGTAGCCCCGGCAATCATCCCGTGGCGGTTGGCGTATTTCAAAAGCAGGTTTTGCGCTTCACCATAAGCTTCACCACCACCACCAACAAATATACGATCACTATCACCCAATTACCCAACTCCCTTATTACTTATTGTTTACTATATGAAACGGAACACCCCAAGACTCATTGCTTAGATAACACTTTAAGCAGTTGACGCCGCTTCCTCTTAATCATAAGTTTGCCCTACATTTCGGCCAGTCCGATGGGGAGAATGCCAAAAGGCACAAAAGGCGCATCATCTGATGTGTCTTTTTTCATATAAAAACCCGATTTATTAAATTTTGCGATCTTTTTTTACCTGACAAAGAAACATTTCACACGTATTAAGCATTAAATGAAATGAATAGATGAGTTCTTAGAATGCAAAAAATACTTCTGACCAGTTTTGCCGCTCTGTGCATTAGCGCAAGCTCTGTTGCTTTTTCGCAAGACACCACAACAACAACCGAAGACACCGCAACACAAACGCAGGCTGAAACCACAACGACGGAAGAGACCGCAACGACGGAAGAAACAACTGCAACATCATCTGAAGATCAGATATTCCCAGTGGCAGAAGATACCGAAAGCCAGATCGGGAAAGATTTCATAAAAGAAGAATTCGACGACTGGGATATCCTTTGCACGATCGTAGCCGAAGGAAAAAAACCAAATTGCCGTTTGTATCAAGTGTTAGAAGACGAAAACGGCGGTGCTGTTGCAGAACTTAGTATCATTGCTTTAAGTGAAAAAGCTCAAGCCGAGGCAGGTGTGAACTTTGTATCCCCTCTTGGCACATTATTAACCTCACAGGTCAGCTTGCGTATCGATTCAGGACAAGTAAAGCGCTACCCTTTCGGTTGGTGTGAAGCGCAAGGCTGTGTTGCACGGTTTGGTCTGACCAAACCTGAGCTGGGTAACTTGAAGAAAGGCAATAAAGCTATTTTCACTATCGCCGCAGCTGCCGCGCCGAAAAACCCACTGGTACTGTCTGTTTCGCTAAAAGGTTATACAGCCGCCTGGGATGCCCTAAAAGAATTGAGCACTGTAGAATAAATCAGGCCGAAGTAATTTATTAGACCCCGCTTCATAGCGGGGTTTTTTTATGGTGATTTCAAAACCAGAACCGCATTCATCCCGCCAAATGCAAAAGCGTTACTAAGTCCGATTTTTACCTTGTGGTGGCGGGCCGTATTGGGAACCACATCAAGATTACACTCAGGGTCTGGTGTTGTATGATTAATCGTAGGCGCAATCATCGCGTCTTTCACTGCCGCGATCACTGCCAGCAGTTCCACCGCACCCGTACCACCGATCAAATGCCCGTGCATGGCTTTGGTCGATGATACCATCACCTGATCAGCCGCAACACCTAATACATCGCGAATGGCCGCAGATTCAGTTTTATCATTCATTCTAGTAGCGGTTCCATGGGCATTAATATAACCCACATCATCCACATTAACATCAGCGTCCGTTAATGCGCGGCGCATGGCATTGGCGGCACCGGTTTGATTTGGCATCACGATGTCAGACGCGTCTGATGTCATCGCAAACCCGATCACCTCGGCCAGAATATCAGCATTACGCGCTTTGGCATGGGCGTAATCTTCAAACACAAAAACAGCCGCACCTTCACCCTGAACCATACCGTTGCGTGTGGCACAAAAAGGGCGGCAAACGTCAGGCGACATCACCCGCAGACCTTCCCAGGCTTTGATCCCGCCAAAGCACAACATGCTTTCGCTGCCCCCTGTTACCATCACCTGCGCCATGCCTGAGCGGATCATATTATATGCCTGCCCCATCGCGTGATTGGATGACGCACAGGCACTAGCGACCGTATAGCTAGGGCCGCGCAGCCCATGTATCATCGAGATATGACTGGCTGCCGCATTATTCATCAGGCGGGGTACCACAAACGGATGCACCCGGTTTTTGCCATCCTCATAGACAGTACGAAAATTCTGATCTTGGGTTTGCAAACCACCACCTGCTGTGCCCAGAACCACACCGGTATTTTCTGCCAGTGCAGTTGCAAAATCCAGCCCGCTTTGGGCAATGGCTTCCTTCGCTGCAATCAACGCAAACTGGGTGAAAGGATCGTAAAGACTGATTTCTGAGCGGTTAAAGTAATCTTGCACCGCATAGCCTTTAATCTGCCCACCGATTTTAATGTTTAACCGATCCACATTATCAAATTCTAATGGCCCGATACCACAAATACCTTCTGACATCGCCCTTAGGGTTTCGGTCACATTCATACCCAAAGCATTAATTGTACCCTGGCCTGTTATTACAACGCGTTTCATAACACCGTCACGTTCTTTGTTGCACTATAAGCTTTTCAACCGCGTGCACTATGGTTTGAATGGACGATATATCAAACTGGGATACACCGGGCTCATTGGCATTAAAGGGCACCTGCAAATCAAAAGTTTCTTCTATGGCAAAGATGCATTCGATCAAAGCCATTGAGTCTATGCCCAAGGCTTCCAACGTTGCATCCACTGTCACATCCTTTGGTTCCAAAAAAACCTGTTCAGCAATAATTGCGATGATTTTGTCTTCTACAGACATAAGTCACATTTCCCCATATGACGTACCAGATCGTTTATTTCTTATCACCATCTTTGAAAATAACATTTTTCATTGCAGCTTCCAGAGCCGCAACTTTTTCCACAAGACGCGGCAAACGTCTGATAGCTTTATATGAAGCCACATTGCTTTCCATTTTAACCGCAGGATTACCCATGATCAGCCGTTTGGACGGTACATGCGATGAAATACCCGATTTCCCGGCGGCAATCACATCTGACCCGATGGTAACATGATCTGCGACACCGCATTGCCCCGCCAGAACCACACGGTCACCGATCACACTGCTGCCGGCGATGCCAACTTGCGCACACAACAGGCAGTTTTCGCCCACGGTTACATTATGGCTGACATGCACCATATTATCCACTTTAGTGCCATTGCCGATCGTTGTATTGGCAATCGTGCCCCGATCAATCGTAGCGCCGGCACCTACCTCTACCCTGTCACCGATTATGATTGAACCCAAAGAATTAATCCGTGCAAAGCCCATGGTTTTGCTGGCGTTTGAGATCACCCCTGACCGGCGTGCCTCTTCAACCGCGCCCGGTTTTGGTGTGACAAATGAAAACCCGTCAGACCCGACAACCGCATTGGGCTGGGCAATAAAATTATGGCCGATCTGCACACGTGCGCCGATACGCACACCTTGATGCAGCAAGGCATCATCGCCGATCACCGCCGCGTTGGCAATTGAACTGTGTGAGCCAATGCGAATATTATCACCAATTTGCACATCAGCCGCGATGACAACAAACGGCCCGATAGCGGGATTTTCACCAATTTTGGCCGTTGGATCAATTATCGCTGTTGGGTGAATACCTGCGGCAATATCGATTTTTTTTTCAAAGAACTGCGTGACACCGGACAACACATAGCGTGATCTTGGGGCAAAGATTGCAGCCTTCAATCCCAAAGCTTGCCAATCGGCCCCTTGCCAAACAATCGCGGCCTTTGCAGCCCCTTTTTGCAAGGCTTCGGTGTAGGTTTCTTCCATAGCCAAAGCCAATTCATCGGCAGTTGCCGACTGTGGTTCATTCAGAGTTGTCACCTCAAACGACAAATCCCCTGCCGCCTCAGAGCCCAAAGCCTCTGCTATTTCTTTAATCGTGTAGCGTGTCATAAATATACCTTACATAAAAACGGGCAGCTGTTTGACCAGCCGCCCTTGAAAAGTCTAACCAGTTAAGGCGTTTTAGCTTTGAACCGCGCGTAAGGAAACCCCAGCTTTTGACAGCGCATTAAAAACCTTCTTATCGCGACCATATACGTCAGGGTAGAACGATGGTTTCTTGGCATCGCCAAAATAAACCGTGCGGTATGTCAGATAAACCGGCACAGGTTTTTCAAGGTTCACATATTGCTCTTTGCCAGTTTTCAGCCAGGCATTGAACGCCCCTTTCGGATTGGATGTTTGTTTTTCCAGCAGTTTATGGGCAAACTCAAACGGTTTTTGCAGCCGCACGCACCCGTGACTGAAGGCACGTGTGTCACGCTTGAACAAGCTTTTACTGGGGGTATCATGCAGATAGATATTGAATCTATTAGGGAACATGAACTTTACCCGCCCCAAAGCATTGCCTGCACTGGGGCGTTGTTTAATACTGAACGGGAAGTTCTCCGCGGTATATTCCGTCATATCCACATTGGCCGGATTGACTGATTTACCACTGGCAGCAACCATTACCATATTACGCCGCGCTAAAAAGCTTGGGTCTTTGCGAATGATCGGTAGATATTCTTTACCTGTGATCGACCGCGGAACATGCCATGTGGGGTTAACCACCATATGGGTCATTTCATCGTAAAACTCAGGCGTGCGCCGATCACTGGCCCGTGTCCCGATAACCGCACGGGTTTGAAACGATACCCGCCCATTATCAATCATGTAGACAGTGTAGGATGCCTGATTAACAAAGATATTACGTTTGCCACGGGTGAAATTCATCCAGCGTTCCCGTTCAAGATTGACCAAAACCTTGATCAGTTTCTGTTTCGGGCCCTGATTTAAACGGCTCAATGTGCTAGGGCCAGCAACTCCATCCGCATTTAGGCCATTGGTTTTTTGAAATTTCGCGACAACAACTTTCAGCGCATCGTCAAACTTCGGCGCATTGCCAAGTTTGCCATAACCTAGTTTGGTTAAACGCTGGCGCAAAAGGATAACCGAATTCCCGGATGATCCTTTTTTCAAAGTACGGTTGGGAATGGCTTGTGAGTTGCTCGCAGATCCCATTGCCCGCTCTAGCAATTTTTTTTCAGCCAATAATAACTGGTATTCTTTTGATTTTGGAGCCAGGGATTTCAAAAAACTGCCGGGGGAACTTTTGACAAAGGATTGAAGCAGGTTCAGATCACCGCGACGTGGTCGGTCTATTGCTATTTGTTTATCAATTCTTTTGGGATTCACTATGCCCGAGCTTAAATCATGGGCGTATTGAAGATATGTTTTAGTCGCCAGCATTTCTGTCGCACCAACCTTTGCACCACTACGCGCCGCTTTTAATGCATCATTAAATGCAGCAACATTATAACGCGCAGTCGGCAAACCGTGATCACCAGAGTACTTCAATGCGGTCAGCAACGCATTCCGGCGTGCCTTGTTTTTTTGTCCGACCCAAATGGGTTTATAATTCGTTGACGCATAAAACGCCTGAATAGCTTTTTCACCTTTTCCAACCCGTTTCATAACGTCGTAAACGGCTTGGTTAGACGCTTGTGCCTGCGCCAAAGCCATTGGTGTTGCGAGCGGCATAAATGTTGTTAGCAGAGCCAAAACCAAAGCCTTGCGAATAGTGTTGCTTAAAAAATACATAGTGCCTCCTAAAAAACACACCTCATTGTAATAAATATATACTACAACTTCCCCCACTAACAGCGAACAGTTTAATCAAGTTTTCGGCAAATATTCGCTCAATTTGGTTCATATATGCATCAATAGTTAAGAACAAAAGGGGGCCGTTGGATAAATGGGTAAATTTTTGTGTAACATACCGAGATTGCAGCATATTTTATTCTGCGGCAAACTTAACACTTGGAAAACGAATCGCTTTGTGGCATAAATTCACCACCTGATGTTGAGGGAACCATCAGGGAAAGCCCACGTAATGGGCAATAATAGATGAGATGGACAGGCAATTTAATGACTAAACCGACTGAAACCGTGCTTTCGCGCCGCAAACTTCTTGGTGCTTTTGCTGGTATATCTATGATTTCTGCAGCTCCTGTATTTGCTGGTACACCAAGTTACCTCAAAGGTGCTGGCAAAATTCGTCGGGTTTCTCTGCGTTCTGGCCGTACAGGTGAAAGTGTTGATACAATCTACTGGATAGAGGGTAAATATATCAAACCCGCTCTGGAAGAGATTAACTATTTCATGCGTGACTGGCGTGAAGATTCAGTTAAAAACATTGATCGTCGCCAAATCGATATCATTGCAGCATCACATCACTTGCTTGAAACCAACGAACCCTATCAAATGTTATCCGGTTATCGTTCTCCACGGACAAATGCAATGTTGCGCAGCCGTAGCCGGCGCGTTGCAAAAGGCAGTTACCACATTAAAGGCATGGCAACTGATTTACGCCTAAGTTCCAGATCTGTCAGCCAAATGGCACGTGCGGGTGTTGCCTGTCATGGTGGTGGTGTTGGCCGCTATTCACGCTCTAACTTCGTTCACATGGATTGCGGCCCACTACGGACATGGGGCCGTTAAATCACTTTTTGGTAGTACTGTATTTTCAACCCGCCCGATTTCAAGGCGGGTTTTGTTTTAGGCCCTGGCCCTAGGCACGAACCGTACCATCGCCCACAACAATATATTTGAAACTGGTCAGTTGTTCCGCCCCCACAGGGCCGCGCGCATGCATTTTACCTGTTGCAATCCCGATTTCAGCCCCCATGCCGAACTCACCACCATCAGCAAATTGTGTTGAGGCATTGCGCATCAAAATGGCACTGTCGACCCGTTGAAAAAATTGCTCTGCGACCGCGTCATCTTCGGCCATGATGCAATCGGTGTGGTTTGAGCCATATGTACCGATATGCGCAATAGCTCCTTCAACCCCGTCGACAATTTTGGCAGCAATAATCATATCCAGAAATTCCTGCCCCCAATCGCTTGAGCTTGCAGGCGTAACATTTTGAATAGTAGCGATTATATCATCGCCACGCACATCTACACCCGCATCCAGTAAATCCTGCACAAATGGCGCGCCATGGGCGTCAAAGAACTTACGATCTATTAACAGGCACTCGGCTGATCCGCAAATTCCCGTACGCCGGGTTTTCGCATTTAGCACAACTGCACGGGTTTTTTCCATATCGGCAGACGCATCCACATAAATATGACAAATCCCTTCGAGATGGGCAAAAACCGGTACGCGGGCATCTGCCTGCACACGCCCTACCAGCCCCTTACCGCCACGCGGCACAATCACGTCGATGTAATCCGTCATCGTCAACATCTCACCCACAGCGGCACGATCACGGGTCGGCACCAGTTGAATAGCCGCTTCAGGCAGGCCTGCCAGCTTAAGTCCGTCAACAAGGCATTGGTGAATGGCACCAGAAGAGTGAAAACTTTCCGACCCGCCGCGCAAAATCACCGCATTCCCGGCTTTGAGGCATAACGCACCTGCATCCGCTGTCACGTTCGGGCGACTTTCATAAATCACCCCGATCACACCTAAAGGTGTTCGCACCCGTTTGATATGCAACCCCGATGGGCGATCCCATTCCGCCAAAGTGGCCCCGATTGGATCATTTTGCACCGCAACCGCGCGCAAACCGTCAACAATACCTTGAATGCGCGGTTCATCAAGCATCAACCGATCCATCATAGCATCGGTTAAGCCTTTATCGCGGCCATAGGCCATATCTTTCGCATTCGCAGCAATAATCTCATCACGTCGCGCCCAGGCCGCTTCTGCCGCTGCCATCAATGCTTGCTGTTTTGCATCTCCGTTGGCAAAAGCCAGTTTTTCACTTGCCGCTTTAGCCTTTTGGCCCATCTTGGCCATAGTTGCTTGAATATCCATTTTCCCTCACATCACCATATTGTCACGGTGGATCAGACTTGCCCGGCCTGGGTATCCTAAAATATCTTTAATTTCAGACGTTTGATGCCCGGAAATCGCATCAACCTCATCTGCATCATAATTGACCAACCCCTTAGCCAGCTCACGCCCAGCCGTATCACAAACTGACACCATATCGCCTCGGTGGAACTTACCTTCAGCCGCAGATACCCCCGCAGGCAGAAGCGATTTACCGTTCGCAAGCGCACGTGCTGCACCTTTATCTACATTCAATGTCCCTTTTGGTTTCATTGCCGCAATCCACTGTTTGCGCGCCGTTTGTGGATCACCAACCGCATGAAACAAGCTGCATTTGGCACCATTTTCCAGTGCTGCCAACGGCTGATCCACATCCCCAAACATAATCGCCATGGCACAACCGGATTGCATCGCGGTTTTGGCGGCCATCACCTTGGTTTTCATCCCGCCTTTGGCGACCAGTGAAACAGCATCCCCTGCCATTGCTTCCAGTTCCGGTGTGATTTTTTCGATCAGATCAATGTGCTTAGCAGTTTTATCCGTCTTCGGGTTACCTGTATAAAACCCGTCAACATCTGACAGCAGAACCAACACATCGGCCCCCGCCATAGAGGCTACTTGGGCGGCCAATCGGTCATTGTCGCCAAAGCGGATTTCATCAGTCGCTACAGTATCATTTTCATTCACAATCGGCACCACACCGTAGCTTAAAAGCGTGGTCAAAGTAGCCCGCGAATTCAGGTAACGCCGTCGGTCCGTGCTGTCTTCTAACGTCAGCAGAACTTGCGCGGTTTTAATGCCAAAAGGTGCCAAAACCTGTTCATAGGCCCGCGCCAATTGGATTTGCCCAACAGCCGCTGCCGCCTGACTTTGTTCCAGCGTTAACAACCCGTCAGGCAGGCCAAGCACCCTGCGCCCTAATGCGATAGAGCCAGACGACACCAACACAACATCCCTGCCCGCCTTTTTTTGAACCACAACATCGCGCGCTAATCCTTGTAACCATTCCAGGCGTAATTCACCCGTATACGCATCAACCAAAAGGGTTGATCCAATTTTAACGACGATACGTTTGGCTGTGGCTAAGGCCGCCATCCGGTATCCTCTTCCTCAGGGGCGTCTTCTACCTTGTTACGGGTATCAATCGTTGCACGAATTTCGCGCAGCACATCCGTCAGACCGTGTTGCGAAACACCTGATATTTGAAAGACCTTGCCACAAACGGCCTGTTCCAGCGCATTATGCAACTGCGCCTGTTCCACATCATCAATCGCATCGCATTTATTCAATGCAGTTACCCTCGGGCGACCAGTAAGGTCGCCGCCATACATATCTAACTCATTGATAATAATATGATAATCTTCTACAGCGGTTTCTGAAGTGCCGTCCACAAGATGCAGCAAAACCGCGCAGCGTTCTACATGGCCCAAAAACCGATCACCGATACCTTTGCCTTCATGCGCACCCGCAATCAGGCCGGGAATATCGGCCATGACAAATTCCGTGCCATCAACACCTACCACGCCCAGATTGGGGACCAGTGTTGTGAACGGATAATCGGCAATTTTAGGTCGCGCGTTCGATGTGGCCGACAAAAATGTCGATTTACCAGCATTCGGCAGGCCCAAAAGCCCCGCGTCTGCAATCAGTTTCAGGCGCAACCAAACCGTGCGCTCTACTTCCGGCTGGCCGGGATTGGCTTTGCGCGGCGCTTGATTGCGCGATGTTTTAAAGTGCATATTACCAAAGCCGCCATTACCACCCTCAGCCAACAGAATCCGTTGGCCGACTTCGGTCAGATCGGCAATAATGGTTTCCTGATCCTCTTCCAGAACTTCGGTGCCCACAGGTACTTTGAGGATAATATCCTCACCATGTTTACCAGAACGCTGCTTGCCCATGCCGGGCCGCCCGTTTTGCGCGAAGAAATGCTGTTGATAGCGAAAGTCAATGAGCGTGTTCAGCCCGACAACAGCTTCGGCCCAAACATCACCGCCACCGCCACCAGTGCCACCGTCAGGGCCACCGTATTCTACATGCGCTTCGCGGCGAAATGAGACACAGCCATTGCCGCCTGCACCTGAACGTACGTCTACTTTTGCCAGATCGAGGAATTTCATGTTATGTCCATCACTTTGTTTTTTGATCGATACAGAATTGAGCGTTTATCCACAAGCGTTTCACCCAAAAGAAAAGGGTCGGCAGTGTAGCCGACCCTTTTCAAAACATTTGTTTCGTTTAAATCAGCTTATTCGGCGGCCTCGGCTGCCGGCAAAACGGATACGAATGTACGGCCTTTGAAACCCTTGTGGAATTTCACATTGCCCTCTGTCAAAGCGAATAATGTGTGGTCTTTACCTTGACCCACATTCTCACCCGGCCACCATTTATTGCCGCGTTGACGCGCAATGATGTTACCTGGAATGACAAGTTCGCCACCGTATTTCTTTACGCCTAAACGACGTCCAGCTGAGTCGCGACCGTTACGGGTTGAACCGCCTGCTTTTTTATGTGCCATATCGCTTGTCCTTACTTATCTGCGGCTTTTTTAGCGGGCGCTTTTTTCTTAGGCGCTGCTTTTTTAGCTGCTGGTTTCGCGTCTGTTTTGGCATCCGCCTTAGGAGCTGCCTTTTTTGCCGCTGGTTTCGCGTCTGTTTTGGCATCCGCCTTAGGGGCTGCCTTTTTAGCCGCTGGTTTCGCGTCTGTTTTGGCA
>CAXMSA010000031.1:0-558 GCA_964195605.1 uncultured Amylibacter sp. | reverse complement strand
CGTTCAGAGCTGCTGCAACACCAGACTTGTCGCCACCTTTGGCCAAAATGTCTGTTATGCGCAATACAGTAATCTGTTGACGATGACCTTTTTTACGTTGTGAAGAGTGCTTACGACGGCGTTTCACATAGTGAATAAGCTTGGGGCCTTTGCCCTGCTCAAGGATTTCAGCCTGTACAGCCGCATCCGCAACCGCAGGTGTGCCAATCACTGGTTTATCGCCGCCAACCATCAAAATTTCGTTGAATTGAACTGTGTCACCAGCGTTGCCAGTAACTTTTTCAATGCGAAGAATGTCTCCGCTGGCAACTTTATACTGCTTACCACCAGTTTTTATAACCGCAAACATATGCGTATCCTTGTAATTTTCGCATTCTGTGGCCCCATGAAATTCCGTTGAGTTTCATATGTTTAGCGGATATTCCGCGCCTCGAACAACGCGCACCTTATGGTGCGATGTGAACATTTACCGACCGACAAGAGTCGTCCGGATGGCGGCTTATCGTCAAATACCCCTTTAAAGTCAAGCGGTTTGCTGGGGTTAAAGCCCTATTTTCA
>CAXMSA010000030.1:0-24169 GCA_964195605.1 uncultured Amylibacter sp. | reverse complement strand
CATTTCGCAACGCTTCTGGCGTTTTTCGTAGCCATTCTTCAGGCCGCTGTGCCGTTGGTGGGGGCAGCACGTAATCAGGCCAGCTGGATGGCTTCTGCCATCCCCATGGCAATCACGCAATTCCTGCTTGTGGGCTTCGCCTTTGCGATGCTTACATTTGCCTTTATCACCTCGGATTTTTCCGTGCGTCTGGTGGCTGCCAACTCGCATTCTTTGAAACCGATGCTGTATAAAGTGTCGGGCGTTTGGGGCAATCACGAAGGCTCAATGCTGCTCTGGATCCTGATCCTTAGTTTTTATGGCACCTTGGTCGCATGGTTTGGTCAAAACCTGCCCGACCGCTTGAAGGCACGTGTCTTATCTGTGCAGGCGATGATAGCGGTGGCTTTCCTAGGCTTCCTGATCTTTACATCCAACCCGTTTGAGCGGTTGGAATTCCCCCCCATAGACGGCAACGACCTGAACCCCTTGTTGCAAGATCCCGGCCTCGCATTTCACCCGCCATTCCTATATTTGGGCTATGTCGGCCTGTCCATGAGTTTCAGTTTCGCCATTGCCGCCCTGATTGAGGGCCGCGTTGATGCCGCATGGGCCAGATGGGTGCGCCCTTGGACATTGTTGGCATGGGTCAACCTGACGATCGGTATCGCACTGGGGTCTTGGTGGGCCTATTACGAACTGGGCTGGGGCGGTTGGTGGTTCTGGGATCCTGTGGAAAACGCCAGTTTCATGCCATGGTTGATTTCAGCAGCTTTGTTGCATTCCTCTATTGTTGTTGAAAAACGCGACACATTGAAAAGCTGGACAGTCCTGTTGGCCATTCTTGCTTTCTCATTCTCGCTTATCGGCACATTTATCGTGCGTTCCGGCGTCATCACATCCGTGCATGCGTTTGCCAATGACCCTGAACGGGGTGTCTTCATCCTTGCCATTCTAAGCGTGGCTATTGGTGGTGCGCTGACACTTTATGCATTGCGGGTCCGTGAATTACGCGCAACCGCAGCCTTTAGTGTGATCAGCCGCGAATCTAGTCTGGTGGTGAACAATCTGTTGCTGGTAGTGGCCACCGCAGTTGTTTTCTGCGGTACCATATGGCCTTTGGTTGCTGAAATAACCACGGGGCGTAAACTGTCTATCGGGGCACCGTTCTTTGATCTGGCGTTCACACCTTTTATGATCGCCATCGCGATGGCATTGCCAATTGGTGCAATCCTGCCGTGGAAACGTGCTAGTTTAAAACGTTCCATGCAACCGCTTTGGGGTGTTTTGGCCCTGTCTGTGGCGTTAGGCGCCTTGGTTTGGACAATGCAAACCGGCGGGCGTATGCTGGCGCCAATTGGCATCACACTTGCGGCTTGGCTTGTTTTAGCGGCAATAGCGGAATTGGGTTCTCGGGCTAAATTAGGCAAAGTCAGCCTGACCGAAACCCTGCGCCGTTTGCGAAACCTACCGCGCTCTGACTGGGGTAAAGCTGTGGCCCATGCTGGGCTGGGGCTGACAATTTTTGGTATTGCCACAATCACGGCTTGGGAAGTTGAAGACATCCGCGTGGCTAATTTCGGGGATCGTTTCACAGTTGACCAATACGTATTTGAATTCAACGGGGTGACACAGCAAAACGGTAAAAACTACACCGCTGACGTCGGCAGTTTCACCGTGTTTAAAAAGGGTGTCGTGGTTGCCGAACTGCATCCGGAAAAACGTTTTTACCCAGTGCAAAACATGCCCACAACCGAGGCTGCCATTCAATCCGGCCTGACCCGCGATCTGTATCTTGCCCTTGGTGATAAACAGGACGATGGCGGCTATGCTGTGCGCACTTATATCAAGCCCTTTGCCATGTGGCTCTGGATTGGTGCGATAATCATGGGTCTGGGTGGCTTGCTTAGTTTGACCGACCGGCGTTATCGCGTTGCGGCGACTGCTCGTCAAACATCAGATGCACTGCCAGCGGAGTAAAAAGAAATGCTACGAGTTCTGTTAACCTTTTTGATCCTTGCGACCCCGGTATGGGCAGTGGAGCCTGAAGAAATTTTGGCCGATAGCGCATTGGAGGCCCGCGCCCGTGTGATTTCAAAAGGCTTACGCTGTCTGGTTTGCCGCAATGAAAACATTGATAGCTCGAACGCGGGAATTGCGAAAGATTTGCGTATTCTGGTCCGGGAACGGCTTGTGGAAGGCGACAGTAATGATCAAGTTGTTGACTATATCGTAGATCGTTACGGTGAGTATGTTCTTTTAAAACCAATGTTTAGCGTAAAAAATCTAATCCCGTGGCTGGCAGGCCCTGTACTATTTTTACTGGGGTTATTCTTGTCTATTAAGTTCATCACAAGACCACGATCCGAACCTGTGGTGGCTTTGAATGATGCTGAAGAAAAGCGTCTTAAGGATTTACTGGGTGGGTAAATAAAAAGGCCGCTACAATCAGCGGCCTTTAAGATCAACATATTCAAGCGGTTTATGAACCGCCGTCGAATCTCAGGTATTTCTCGGTCGGCAGACGGTTATCCACATCCACATAATCACGATCAACCGCACCGACATATAGTTGGCGTGGACGGCCGATTTTCAACTTCGGATCAGTGATCATTTCTTTCCATTGTGAAATCCAGCCCACGGTACGTGACAATGCGAAGATAGGCGTGAACATAGAGGTCGGGAAACCCATCGCGGACAAGATAATACCGGAATAGAAATCCACATTTGGGTATAGTTTCTTCTCGATGAAATATTCATCCTCAAGTGCTATCCGTTCCAGTTCCTTGGCAACTTTCAGGATTTCGTTGCCACCAACACCCAATAGATCCAGAACCTCGTCAGCGCTTTCTTTCATCACTTTTGCGCGTGGGTCAAAGTTTTTATACACGCGGTGACCAAAGCCCATCAGACGGAACGGATCATTCTTGTCTTTGGCGCGTGCAACATATTCAGGGATACGGTCAACTGTGCCAATTTCATGCAACATTTGCAAAGCCGCCTCATTGGCCCCGCCATGTGCAGGCCCCCAAAGACAGGCAATACCAGCAGCAATACATGCAAACGGGTTGGCCCCTGATGAACCTGCAAGGCGCACGGTAGAGGTCGAAGCATTTTGCTCGTGATCAGCGTGCAAGGTAAAGATGCGATCCATAGCTTTTGCCAAAATCGGGTTTACCACATAATCTTCGCTGGGCACGGCAAAACACATGCGCAGGAAGTTTGATGCGTAATCCAGACTGTTGTCAGGATAGACAAACGGTTGGCCGATGGAATATTTATAGGCATAGGCCGCAATTGTCGGGATTTTTGCAATCATACGAATAGAGGCGATTTCGCGTTGGTTCACATCCGTGATGTCTGTGCTGTCATGGTAAAACGCGGACAAAGCCCCAACCACACCACACATAATTGCCATTG
Organism: uncultured Amylibacter sp.; assembly: GCA_964195605.1. Classification (GTDB taxonomy): domain Bacteria; phylum Pseudomonadota; class Alphaproteobacteria; order Rhodobacterales; family Rhodobacteraceae; genus Amylibacter. The sequence goes on along the minus strand of CAXMSA010000030.1, from coordinate 20,770 downwards.
GGTGTGCGTCACGGCGGAAACCACGGAAAAGATGCTGCATTTGATCATGCAACATAGTGTGGTTTGTGATGCGCGCTTCGAATTCATCCAACTGGGTTTTGCTAGGCAGATCACCATAAAGCAACAGGTAGCACACCTCTAAGTAATGCGATTTTTCAGCAAGTTGTTCGATCGAATAACCGCGATACTGTAATTTTCCCAAGCCACCATCAATAAAAGTAATGGTCGAGTCGCAAGAAGCGGTCGATGTAAAGCCGGGATCATAAGTGAACACTTTTCCCTGCGCATACAGTTTTGTTATATCCAGAACATCAGGCCCCGCACTTGGCGAATAAATTGGCAGTTCCAATTCCTGATCGTCCAGTTTCAATGTAGCGGTGCGTTGTTTGTCTGTCATATCGTCCTCATTTCCGTTTTGGGGCGTAGCCCCTATTTATGTCTTTTTGGGCAATATAATCGCCCCGATTAGGCATTGCTGCCATCGAAAGAGTGTTCCAGAGAAATCTGGTATTATGCCCTTGCCGCTGCATCAATCATCCGCGCAAGTGTCTCATCTCTTCCAATCGCCACCATCATGTCAAACGTCGACGGTGACTTGGTTGTGCCAGACAGAACTACCTTCATAGGTTGTGCTATCTTGCCAAGCCCGACACCTTCTTTTTCAGCTAATGCGCGAAATAAGGTTTCCAGCTCTTCTTTTTCCCAAGTTGTAACGTTTGCCAACAGTGGGGTCAATCGTTTCAGTATACCATTGAATACCGAATTCAAGTACTTTGCATCATTTTCATCGGGCGCGAATGGTCGCGCCTGTAAAATAAACCGGGCTTTATCCAGTAAATCAGGCAATTTCTTTGACCTTTCACGTATAACTGGCAGGACTGCTTTAAGTTTATTAAGTTGATCATCGGTTAATGGCATACGGTCTTGTGATGCAATGTAATCTTGCAGCCCCGTCAAAAGAACATCATCAGGTGTATTTTCGATCTGAAACTTGCTGACATTATCCAGCTTTTTAAAGTCAAACCGCGAAGGGGCCTTATTGATACCGCTCAGGTCGAACCATTCAATCGCCTGTTTGGTGCTAAACAGCTCATCATCGCCGTGGCTCCAGCCCAAACGCGCCAGATAGTTGCGCATAGCCTCGGGTAGGTAGCCCATTGTGCGGTATTCTTCAGCACCCGTGGCACCGTGGCGTTTTGACAGTTTTTTACCATCATCGCCAAAGATCAGCGGGATATGGGCAAATACCGGAATTTCCCAGCCCATTGCATTATAGATCAAGCTTTGGCGGCCTGCGTTGATCAGATGATCATCGCCGCGAATAATATGGGTCACGCCCATGTCGTGATCGTCAACAACAACTGCCAGCATATAAACAGGTGTACCATCTGATCGTAACAGGATCATGTCGTCAAATTCAGCATTCTTCCATTTAACTTTGCCTTGCACTTCGTCGGTGATTTCCATGTCGCCGCCACGGGGTGCTTTCAGGCGGATGACATATGGCGCATCCGGGGCAGATGCAGGATCGGCATCGCGCCAAGGGCTTTGGAAACTGCCGTATTTACCTTCTGGGCTGGCACGAAATGCCTCAATCTCTTGCTTGGTGGCATAGCATTTATAGGCGTGGCCATTGTCCAGCATCGCTTGCGCCACCTCAGCGTGGCGGTCTTTGCGGGCAAACTGGCTGTAAGCCACGTCATCCCAATCCAATCCAAGCCAGCGCAAGCCATCAAAAATCGCCTGCGTTGCGTCATCGGTTGAGCGTTCCCGGTCAGTGTCTTCAATCCGCAGCAAAAACTTGCCGCCATTAGCACGGGCATAAAGCCAGTTGAACAGGGCGGTGCGCGCCCCGCCGATGTGCAAGAAGCCGGTCGGAGAGGGGGCGAAGCGGGTGACAATGCCCATGTGTTAACCTCTTGGAAACCATAATGAAGATAGTGTTAGTCCACGTTTAGGCAAATGATAGAGGAAGAGCAAGAGAGGTGCGAAGGCTAAACCTATCAACCGTATTGGAAGCGCAACGGGGGCGGTTGTTTTTATGGCTGCCAGTGTGCCTGTCGTTAGGCATCGGGTTGTATTTTGCTATTCGGTTTGAGCCTTTGGCAGGTTTGGTGCAAATCCTGACAGGGGTTAACATCTTGCTTTTAATCGCGGCATTCATAGATCGCAGTGCTTCAAGTTCTATAATAATCAGGGCCTTTTCATTGATACTATTGGTTTTTTTGTTGGCAGTCTTGCGTACAAATACTGTGGCTGAACCGGTTTTGGGCTGGCGATATTATGGCCCGATAGAAGGGGTTATCGTTGCCATTGACCGCTCCAATGCGAACCGACCGCGCGTGACATTGGCCTCTCCCGATCTGGGAAAAATATCAAAACCCCGCACACCTGCCTTTTTCGTGACCTAACACAGCTTATCAAACGCAAAACCCCGCCAGCCAAATAAGGTCGACGGGGCAAAAGCTGTGGCGTGAAATTAATAGGTGCGGATCAACCCAACCAAGCGGCCTTGAACTTTGACCTGATCATCGCGGTAAACCCGTGTTTCATAGGCAGGGTTGGCCGCTTCCAATGCAATGGCAGAGCCACGTTTGCGCAGGCGTTTCAGGGTGGCTTCCTGATCTTCGACCAAGGCCACAACAATATCGCCATTGTCCGCGTCGGATTGTTCATGGATCACCACGATGTCACCGTCATTGATGCCTGCGTCAATCATACTGTCGCCCTTGACTTCCAAAGCATAATGTTTCCCGCCTTGTGCCAGCATTTCACCTGGAACCGAGACGTTATGTGAGGCAACTTGAATGGCTTCTATCGGCGTGCCCGCAGCAATCCGCCCCATAACAGGAAGTTCCAGTGCATGGCTTGACGCGACCGGCATCGCGGCGCGCGGTGCGGGGCTAGGTGCTGAACCTTCGATCACGCGGGGTTTAAAGCCGCCATTGTTCAAATTATCGGGCAGACGGATGATTTCCAGCGCGCGGGCCCGGTGTGGCAAGCGGCGGATAAAGCCGCGTTCTTCCAATGCTGTGATCAGGCGGTGGATACCTGATTTTGAGCGTAAATGCAGGGCTTCTTTCATTTCGTCGAAAGACGGCGGCACGCCATCTTTGCTCATTCTGCTGTGAATAAACTCCAGTAAATCCATTTGCTTACGGGTCAGCATATTTCCCTCCTGTCGCTGGTCTGTATATGTAATGTTCCTGTTCGTTCTATAGGTGTTCTTGTTTTGTGTCAACAACTATACCTTAAGTGGTTTGGCGTTCATAATCTGTCTGACAAAAGTATAGGTATTGAAGCCGGATCAGATGCGGATGATTTCCACTTTGTCGCCGATTTTTCTGGTAGGATCGTTTGGCGCGCGCACCATCAGGATATTTGCCTGTGCCAATATCGACAAAAGTGAGCTGTCTTGGCGGTCAAACAAGGTACATGTCGGCACCCCGTCCGTTAGGCCCGATTTGGCGCGCATATAATGCGCCCGCGGGCCGTTTGGCTTTAAGTCTTGGGTCAAGATCGCAGCTTCACGTGGCAGGGCCTGTTTGCCAAGCCCAAGCATGGCATTTAGGGCAGGGCGCAAGAAGATATGACCGCAAACGATTGAACTGACCGGGTTTCCGGGCAACCCGATCAAGGGAATGCCGTTGTAACGGCCTGCCATCAACGGTTTGCCGGGACGCATCGCAACTTTGTAAAAGCTGGTTTCCATATCTGTGCCTTGTGCCATCTGGCCGATCAAATCGTGATCGCCTACGGACGCACCGCCCATAGTGACAATCGCATCTGCACCCTCGCATAGGTCAAGCACTGTGCGCAGGGCCGGTTCATTGTCACGCGCGATCGGTAACAATCGGGCTTCGCCGCCTGCGGCCTCTACCATTGCTTTCAAGCCAAGATTGTTGGAACTGCAGATCTGGTCAGGGCCAAGGGGCGCACCCGGATACATCAGCTCGTCGCCCGTGGGAACAAGCGCTATAATCGGTTTGCGGCGTACAGGCACGGTGCCTATGTTCATGGCTGCAAGCAAGGATATGGCGTTGGTGACCAGCTCCAAAGGGGCCGAGACCGTGTCGCCAATGGTGAAATCACCCCCTGCAGGGCGGATATAAAGTTTGGTATCTATATTGTCGGATACGGTGATGGTGTCACCTGTACGGGTGCAGTCTTCTTGTATCAAAATCCGGTCAGCGCCGTTTGGCACGGGTGCGCCAGTGAAGATACGTACGGCTTGACCTGCGCTTACAGAACCTTCAAACCGCGTACCTGCCGCACTTTCGCCGATTACTGTCAGACTGGCCCCTGTGACAATGTCTTCATTACGAACCGCATAACCATCCATTGCTGAACCCGCAAAGGGCGGTTGATTGTGGGTGGCGACCATATCGCGGGCCAGAACACGACCCATCGCTTGCGCTATCGGTACATCTTCGCTGTCCAGCGGGTCAAACAGGTCAAGAATACGGGTTAGGGCTTCTTCAACAGAGATCATTATTTACCCTCGTATAGCCCAGATTTACCACCGTCTTTCAGCACCACACGGATGTCGGTAATGTGCATGGCTTTATCCACGGCCTTGACCATGTCGTAAACGGTTAGCGCCGTAACCGAGACCGCTGTAAGGGCCTCCATCTCGATGCCGGTTTGGCCGGTGGTTTTAATGGTGGCTTCGATATCAACGCAGTTTTCGGTCGCGTTCACCGTCAAATCAATCGCTACCTTGGTGATTGGCAACGGGTGGCAAAGCGGGATCAGGTCAGGGGTTTTTTTTGCCGCCATGATGCCCGCAATCCGCGCAATGCCCAGAACGTCACCCTTTTTGGCAGTGCCCCCGGCGATCATCGCCAGAGTTTCGGGGGCCATGATGATACGACCCTTGGCGGTGGCAATACGCGAGGTCACGGCTTTATCACCGACATCAACCATATGGGCCATGCCTTGATCATCGAAATGCGAGAGTTTGTTGGTCATGCTGCTTTCACCGGATTCTCAAGTAAAGTTTTGGTGGCCAGCGCGACATCATCCTGACGCATCAGGCTTTCACCGATTAGGAAACTACGCGCCCCCAAGGCGGCCATTTCCGCCATATCGTGGGGCGTGAATATGCCACTTTCGGTGATCATATGGCGGTCACTTGGCACGTTGCGTGACAGGTCGCGGGTGGTATCCAGCGTGACCTCAAACGTTTTCAAATTGCGGTTATTGATGCCCAGAAGCGGGGATTTCAGGGCCAGTGCGCGGTCAAGCTCTTCGCCATTATGTACCTCAAGCAAAACATCCATACCCCATTCAAAGGCGCAGGCTTCCAGTTCATTTGCTTGGCCGTCTGAAACGCTTGCCAGAATGATCAAAATGCAATCGCCGCCCCATGCGCGAGCTTCGGCTACCTGATAAGTATCATACATGAAATCCTTGCGCAGGGCAGGCAGATCACAAGCGGCACGGGCCTCTGTCAGAAACGCAGGCGCGCCTTGAAAACTTGGCGTATCGGTCAACACGGACAAACAGGTCGCGCCCCCTGTTTGATACGCTTCCGCCAAAGCGGGTGGGTTGAAGTCGGGGCGGATCAAGCCCTTGGAGGGGCTGGCTTTTTTTATCTCGGCGATCAACCCGTAACCGGCTTTCGTGGCACGTTCCAAAGCAGAGGCAAAGCCGCGCACGGGGCTTGCCTCTTTGGCCATATCTTCCAGGTCTTTGATCGGTAGGCTGCGTTTTTGCGTGGCAACCTCATCCAACTTATAAGCTTTGATTTTTTCCAGTATGTCGGCCATTAGTCTGCCTCTGAGGTTATTTTTGCAAGCAATGCCAGTTTTTCACGGGCCTTACCACTATCGATGCTTTCTGCTGCAATCTCAACGCCTTGTTTCAGGTCGCTGGCCTTGTCAGCGATAACCAAAGCAGCGGATACATTCAGCAGAACCGCATCACGGTAAGCGGATTTTTCGCCCGCAAGCAGGGCCGCCAAAGCGGCGGCGTTAAATTCGGGCGTGCCACCGACAATTGCTGCAAATGGATGCACGGGCAGGCCTGCATCCTCGGGGTTGATCTGGCGTTCTGTGACCGCACCATCTTCAAGGGCTGCAACCCATGTGACGCCTGCAATAGATATCTCATCAGTGCCGTCAGAGCCATGCACCAACCATGCTTTTTCAGACCCCAGTTCCAACAGAACCTCGGCCATCGGGCGGATCATGTCGCGTGAAAACGCACCTGTCAGTTGGCGTTTGACGCCTGCGGGGTTGGTCAGGGGGCCAAGGATGTTAAATATTGTGCGTGTCCCCAATTCGATCCGTGCCGGCATCACATGGCGCATAGCAGGGTGATGCACAGGGGCCATCATAAAGCCGATGCCGGCTTCATTGATTGCGCGTTCCACGACATCCGCGCTGACCATAACATTGACGCCCGACAGGCTAAGCGCATCGGCGGTGCCTGATTTTGATGACAAGCCGCGATTACCGTGTTTGGCAATAACAACGCCTGCGCCTGCGGTGACAATTGCGGCCGCTGTAGAAATGTTCAGGGTGGATTTGCCGTCACCACCAGTGCCAACAATATCCATCGCCCCAGCGGGGGCCTTTACGGGCAGGCATTTGGCACGCATCACGGAAGCCGCAGCAGTGTATTCATCCACGGTTTCACCACGGGTGCGCAAGGCCATCAAAAAGCCGCCGGTTTGTGACGGGGTAGCTTCACCTTCCATAATAATGTTGAACGCGTCTTCGGCTTCAGCCCGGGTTAACGGGCCGTCTGCGGCTTTGGCGATAATTGGTTTAATAGCGTCACTCATGCGGGTTCCATCACTTCGTCTAGGAAATTTTTCAACATTGCGTGGCCGTGTTCGGATGCAATGCTTTCGGGGTGAAACTGGCAGCCGTGGATCGGCAAAGTTTTATGGGCCAGTCCCATTATTGTGCCATCTTCCAGCCAAGCTGTGACATCCAGACAGTCGGGCAGGCTATCGCGTTCTACCACCAGTGAGTGATAGCGCGTCGCCTGAAACGGGCTGGGCAGCCCCTTGAACAGTGAGGTGCTGTTATGGTGCATGGTGCCCATCTTACCGTGTACAATATCAGTGTGGCGCACAACTTTGCCGCCAAACGCCTGACCGATGGTTTGATGGCCAAGGCAGACACCGATCAGCGGCGTTCTGGTTTCAGCGGCGGCTTCGGTAATCGCCAGACAAATTCCAGCCTGATCAGGGTCACAAGGTCCAGGGGATAGCATAATCGCGGATGGGTTCAGCGCCATAGCTGCCTGCACATCCAACTCGTCATTGCGTTTGACCACAACATCCGCCCCCAACTCGCCCAGATAATGCACAAGATTATAAGTAAAGCTGTCGTAATTATCGATAAGTAGCAACATTCGCCTATTCCAGTAGTCAGGTAAAACGGGGGGTGAACTCCGTTAATTTCTGCGCTATACATGCCCCGAGTGTTAAGCAATGGTCAAGAGTGCGTACACGTTTTGATAAGGAGCAGTATCAATGGGTTTTCTACGCGGTTTCATCGGATTCGTATTTGGGGGGCTTCTAGGCGGAGCCGCTTTGGTTGTTGTGACAACAAATGTGCCGCAATTTGATGATGCAGGCGCGCCAGATAAGGCCGTGACGATTAAGGGTTTGAAGACAGAGCCGGTTGTTACACCGAAGACCATTGTGGGTGAACCTGTTGTTGCTGACCCCACACCTGCGGTTAATGAGACGCCACCCATTACTGTGGAAGCAACGCCAGAGGTGGTTGAAGAACAACCGGATGCGACAAAATCCGATACAACGGAGGCAGAACCAGCACCAGAACCAGCGGTGACTGAAGTGCAACCCGTTGAAGTCCCGAAAGCTGAAACGCCAAAAATCGCTTGGCAATCGCAACAAACTGAAGCAGAGTCTTCAACCAAAAAATTCAATTTACCGACGATAAGTGCAGATGAGCCTGCCGAAAAACCAGAAGAGACGGTTGAAGAGGAAGCAACAGACACAGGTATTTCTGTGGGGAAAAAGCCATCTGGGTCTTTGCCAACGATCACCGCGAAAAAACCAAGTGCCGATATTGCAAAAGAAGCCCCTGCCGATAGCCGGGCTTTGGAGTTGAATGCAACCCAGTATGACCCTAAAGACCGCCCTTTGTTGGGGGTTATATTGCTGGATGTGGGGGCGAATGGTTTAACTGTTGATAAATTGAAGAAATTGAATGCACCGCTGACAATTGCCATTCACATTGATGACCCAAGTGCTTCTGAGCGGGCTTTGGCCTATCATGCGGCCGGGTTTGAGGTGATCGCAATGGCCTCTGACGACCGTAACGCGGCGTTGAATACGGCGTTGAATGCAAAGCAGATCGAAACTGCGCTGGATGTGATGTTTGCCACTGTGCCAAATGCGATTGGTTTATTGGATAGTCCAGAGGCGAAAATCCAGAAGAACAGCCGTACCGCAAAAGTGATTGTAAAAGGTTTTGTTAATACCGGGCACGGGCTTGTGACGTATACCAAAGGACTAAACTCGGTTGACCGTGAGGCCCGCGCGGCTGGTGTGCGCACGGCCAAGGTAGCCCGTAGACTGGATGCCAACAGCGAAAATAAAGCCCTGATGGTGCGTTATCTGGACCGCGTATCACTGGATGCGGGGCGTGATGGTGCGGCGATTATTTTGGGAACGACAGCGAAGACAACAGTGGCCACTATTGCGGTCTGGTTATTAGGCTCCAAGGGGCAAAGCGTGTCAGTAGCCCCTGCAAGTGCGGTGTTGCTGGGGGGCTAACCCGATTAACCACCAATCAAAGCAGCAGCATTCATCTGAGTTGTGCTGTACATGAATATATAGAACATAAAGGCCAGACGTGGAACCACGGCGAGTAAAAATACCGGTAAATCTGCTGATGTTAGTGTGGCGGCATGTGTAGAGGTCAATTTTTGCGCAACCACTTTGGGAACCGCGACACTTTTGGCCGCTAGAGCTGCATCAACGAATGTAGTGATATTGAAGGGTGTTTCCGGTTTCTTGGTAGATATCTTTTCCATACGTTTAAAAAAATCGTATGTTTTCTCTTCGGGTGCGGCATCTTTAACAGACAGGGCTTTGCAAAGCTCTTTTTCTGTTAATTGAGACGCTAAATTCATTTCAAGGTCATTTAAAACCTGTGATCTGAAACCGTTATCGCTTACCAGATAATATCCCTTTGGAATTTTGCTTAAAGAACGGCGGGAACCAAAGCCTGAATCCAGGAATATGTTACGGATTTTTTTGGGTGCTGTATGAAACGCTTTTACTGTATTTGGGTCGCGAAAAAGGGCAACTTTATGACTTTCCCAGTAGGGATGATCCTTAACCGCATCGGTGGTGCGGGTGATTGGTTCATCTGAAAATATCCCGCGGGGGATTTCTGAATAGACATCAAAATCGTAGTTTAAGGCCATATTGTTTCCAATTCGTCAACACTAGGCCACACTAAAGTAAATTTTGCGTCAGTTCTGTGGCGAATCTAAGTAAACTTTACGGCGGTTTGATTTAGTTTTTTAAACGAAAAAAAGTGGAACTTTAATTTCCGGATTTAAAGTCCACAAATAAAACCGCGTCTTTAGCTGCTTGTCGTAATGCATTGGATTTATTAACGGTTTCTTGAAACTCTGTTTCTGGATCACTGTCGTAAACCACGCCGCCGCCAGCCTGGATATAGAGCTTTTCATCCTTCGTCACGGCAGTACGCAGGGCAATGCAGATATCCATATCGCCGCCCGCGGAAAAGTAACCGACGCCGCCACCGTAAACACCGCGCTTTTCGTGTTCCAGTTCATCAATAATTTCCATTGCACGGACTTTGGGTGCGCCTGACACCGTGCCTGCGGGCAGGCCTGCCAACAATGCGGACAGGGCGTCATGATCGTCTGATAGTTCACCAATTACGTTGGATACGATGTGCATTACATGGCTGTAACGCTCGATTAAGAATTTCTCATTCGGGTTCACTGTGCCGATTTTGGCAACGCGGCCAACATCGTTGCGGCCCAAGTCAAGCAGCATCAAATGCTCAGCCAGCTCTTTGGGATCGGCCAGCAAATCGGCCTCTAATGCTTTGTCTTCCACTTCGGTCTTACCGCGCATCCGTGTGCCTGCGATCGGGCGGATAGTGACTTCGGTATCTTTGACGCGCACCAGAATTTCGGGGCTGGCACCGATGACCTGAAAACCGCCGAAGTTGAAGTAGAACATATAAGGTGATGGGTTGGTGCGGCGTAGCGCACGGTAAAGTGAGAAGGGCGGTAGTTTGAAGTCTTGCGTCCAGCGTTGGGATGGGACCACCTGAAAGATATCACCGGCTTTGATGTAGTCTTTGGCTTTATCGACAACTTTGAAATAATCAGCTTTGCTGGTATTTGAAACCGGTTCGCCGACGCTGTTATTGGCGTCCAGGTTGCAGGTCTCGGATGTCACGGTACGATCCAGATTGCCCACCGCATCCATCACCCGTTCAGCGGCCTGATTATAAGCAGTACGGGCGTTTTGTCCGTCCTTTGCCCAAACCGGCGAGATCACCGTAACCTCACCTTTGACGCCATCTACAATCACGATCACTGTGGGGCGCATCATCAGCGCATCGGGCAGGCCGATGGGGTCGGTGTTGATATTGGGCAGGTCTTCGACCAGACGGATCATATCATAACCCAGATAACCAAACAGGCCAGCGGCCATGGGGGGCAGATCTGCGGGCAGATCAATGCGGCTTTCGGCGATTAGGCTACGCAGGGTCGTCAGCGGGTCATCGGTTAAGTCTTCGAACGCATCTGCATCATACAGGGTTGAACGGTTCAGACGCGCATGGGTGCCGTCACATTGCCAGATCAGATCGGGTTTCATGCCGATGATCGAATAACGGCCCTTTATTTCACCACCCGTCACAGACTCTAGTATAAAGCTGTTTTTACCGGCTTGCGCCAGTTTTAGCATCAGGGATACGGGCGTATCGAGGTCAGCCACCAAGCGGGTGTAAACAACCTGATTTTGGCCGGCTTTATAGGCATTTTCAAAGGCGGAAAATGTTGGAAACAAAGACATAAATCACATGCCGCTAAGTTGTACATTAATCTGGTTTATCGCAACCTGATTAATCGAAACGCCTGCGTCTTCACGCAAAGCGTTTGTGAAGACGGTCAGCAGGTCATTCCCCAGTTGGGCATTCAATTGGCGTTGAACTGCGTCCTGTAGGGCCTGATTTGCCTCTGAAGTGCCATCAAACGCATTCACTTGATCAAGCCGGGCAATAAAGACGGCTGCTTCGCCTGCAACGACAATTGTTTTACCTGGGTCTAGGGTGAATACTTGCCCGATAAGGGCAGACGGGGTTGCTTCGATAAAGGCACTGCGACTTGCATCGGTTTGTGTCTGGGTTTGCAGGCTGCCAAAGCTTGCACCGGCTTCAAGGTCAGTTTTCAGATCTTCGGCTTTTATTGTAAGCAAACGCAGACTTTCGGCGCGTTTCCAATCGACAATAACCTGATCCTTCACATCATCCAGTGGGCGTAAAGCGGGTTCCTTGATAGCATCCACACGTAAGGTGAAAATGCCGCCATCGGCCAGATTGGCAACCTCGGGGAAGTCACTTGGTTGGGTTTGATTGGCGATGGCGCGGAAATTTTCATAAGCGGCAATGCCCAGTGTGGTATCCGCTGTCAAAGCGATTGTGCCAAGCTGCATGTCAGTGTCTGCAGCCAACACCTCTAACGTGTCGCCGGCGGCAAGCAGATCATCAATATCTGCTACCAGATCGCTTACCAGACGGCGCGCGGCTTCGCCTGCAAGTTCACCCAGGATTTCATCGCGGGCATCTTCAAAGCTGGTGATGTCTTCGGCCAGAATTGCATTGATGCGAAAAAGTGCCGGGCCTAGTGATGATTGAACCGGGCCAACAATACCGGTGGCATCTGCAGCAAAAGACCAGTTCCGCAGCTGCGCTTGCAATGCCTCCGCGTGTGATCTCACCCAAATCAACATCTTCCGGGGCTAAGCCGCGGTCAGCCAAGATGGTGTTAAAAGTAGCACTGCCTGCATCCAGAAGGTTGCGCGCCTCTGTGGCTTCTTCGTCAAAGCCAAAAACGATCCGCTCAATGCTGCGTTGTTCGGGTTTGTTGAAACGCTCTGATTGCAAGTCATAAGATTCGCGGATTAGGTCTTCGTCGATATCAACCTGATCTGTCAGCATATCAGGGGTAAGCCATGCATAGGTGATTTCACGGATCAAGGCGCTGGTATAGGCTTCCGGGCTTGCCTGGTATTGTGCCTGAATTTGGGCGTCTGTTGGGGTTGCAACCGGTGTATCAAGCATATCACCTGTTAGTTCTGCCCATGTGAAATTTCGGGTTTCGCGATCAAACGCCAGCAATGCCAAAGTTTGTGTGCCTTGAGATTGCAAACCGGTGACAACGGCAGTTTGCAATAAAACGCGTGTGGCCTGTTTGCGCAGGATAACTTCATACTCAGAAGGAGACAGGTTGGCGCGTTCTAGCGCAAATTCGTAAGATTCTTTATCGAAAGAGCCATCAAGCCCTTGAAACGCGCGTGTGCCCAATAGTTCTGTACGCACAGCTTTGTCGCCGATGCTGATACCCAGCCGGGCGTTTTCATTGTCTAAGGCGGCGGTGGTCAGAAGTCCTTGCAGGACTTCGTTTTGCACGCCAAAGGCTTGTGCTTCTGCGGCGGTGACATTGCGGCCGAACTGTTGTGACAGGTTGGATAGAGATGCGTTTAAGGCTTGCCCATAAGCGTCAGTGCTGATTTTTTCATCGCCGACTTGTCCTACGCTGCGCATAATACCGCCGCCAATACCCGCACCGCCAAAGCCGACCAGGCCCAAAGCCAATAGGCCGAGGATAATCCAAATCACGGTTTGGTTTTTCTTGTTTGCGCGCATTGAACCCAGCATATTTAACTGTCCTTGTGATAAGCTTTTAAGGGTTGTAGGGGCATGTTGTTGGGCGTGCAAGTCAGGAGTGTTGAAAAGGCTGTGAATTTGACGGGCTAAATGCAGATTGTTTTGACATTTGAGACCTTGACCAATGTGTATTTGGGCGCGATAGGGTGTTATGGCTGCACCTCCGATCCTAACCCTATCCAATATCCACCTGACTTTCGGGGGGGACCCGGTGTTTACCGGGCTTGATCTGGTGATCGAAGAAGGTGCGCGGTTGTGTCTGGTGGGGCGTAATGGCTCTGGTAAGTCAACACTTTTGAAAGTGATTGCAGGGCTGGTGCAACCAGATGACGGCACACGGTTTATCAAACCACGCCAGTCAGTTGGCTATATGGAACAAGACCCTGATTTGTCGGGCTATGAGCGTTTGCGCGATTATGCTACCGCCCGTTTGGATGCGGGTGAGTTATACCGTGTTGATATTATTTCCGATGGGTTGAAGCTGGATTTGGACCGCTCAACCCAAACCGCCTCAGGTGGTGAACGGCGGCGGGCGACTTTGGTTAAGATTATGGCCGAAGACCCTGATCTGATGTTGCTGGATGAGCCTACAAACCATCTGGATGTTCAAGCCATCGGGTGGCTGGAAGATTATCTGCGCACCACGCGCAAGGCGTTTATTTTGATCAGCCATGACCGGACATTTTTACGGACTTTGACCAAGGGCATTGTCTGGGTTGATCGCGGCGCTGTGCGTCAACATCCAAAAGGCTTTGAGGCGTTTGAAGACTGGCGCGACACGGTCTTTGAAGAAGAGGATATGCAGCGCCACAAGTTAAGCCGGCTAATCAAGGCAGAAGGGCGTTGGGCGGTGGAAGGCATTTCCGCGCGACGCAAGCGTAATCAGGGCAGGGTACGCCGCTTGGCGGATCTGCGGGCTGAAAAATCCGGGCAGATCAAACGCACGGGTGCGGCGGCTATGGCATTGGATAGCGGTGCAAAGTCAGGCAAGCTTGTGATTGAAGCTGTTGATATATCAAAAGCATATGACAAACCTATTGTGACAAATTTTTCCCTGCGTGTGATGCGTTCAGAGCGCATAGCACTTGTGGGGCCAAACGGAGTGGGCAAAACCACGTTACTGAACATGCTAACCGGGCAACTGGCCCCTGACAGCGGGGTCATCCGGTTGGGAACAAACCTGATACCTGCGGTTTTTGATCAGAACCGGACGCAGCTTGATCCCAAAGCCACGCTTTGGGAAACCCTTACAATGGATAAAGAGCTGGGGGTTTCAGGCAAGAATGATCAGATCATGGTGCGCGGCAACCCAAAGCATGTGGTGGGCTACCTGAAGGAATTCCTGTTTGACGATAATCAGGCGCGTGGCCCTGTTTCAGCCCTGTCGGGTGGTGAAAAGGCGCGGCTATTGCTGGCGCGCATCATGGCCAAGCCCAGCAATCTGTTGATTTTGGACGAGCCGACCAATGATCTGGATATCGAGACACTGGATTTGTTGCAGGAAGTTCTGGATAGCTACGATGGCTCGGTCATTCTGGTCAGCCACGACCGTGATTTTCTAGACCTTGTGGCAACAACGACTATTGCAATGGAAGGTGACGGTAAGGCTGTTATCTATGCGGGCGGCTGGTCGGATTACCGTGCGCAGCGGCGCGAGATTTATGGCGACGATGTCAAATCCAGAAAGAAGTCGAAAACCGATAAAGCTGAGCCGAAGGCTGAAGCGGTTAAATCTGGTCTGAGTTTCACCCAAAAGCATCGCTTGGAAACCATTCCCGATGTGATGGCCAAGCTAGAAGCTGAGATTGTTAAATTGCAAGAGTTTATGTCTGACCCTGAACTGTTCACTAACCAGCCTGTAAAGTTCCAAAAGGCCATGGATGGATTATTAGAACGGCAGGCAAAACTGGATGCTGTGGAAGAAGAGTGGCTGGAATTAGAAACCTTGGCCGAGACCTAACTTTAATCCTGCGTTAGTTTGGCCGCTTCTTCAGCTGCACGCTCAAGGCTGATTTTTGCAATGCGACACGCTTCAACTACCGGACGCAGGGCCTTGGTCGAGCCGCGTAAGGGCAGGCGTTCGGTTACCCCGGTGGCAAGCAGGGATACATCCGCGTAATTCCCCGAGATTAGTTTCATAAAAAGCGGCGACAGCGGTTCTTTTTCGAAGAAGCCCCAGTCTTTGCTATTGAAGTCATATTTCACCACATTGGTGACCCCGACTTTGGGAAAGTCAAAGAACAGCATTTCTTTTTCCGCTAATGGGGGCGTGGATGGCTCTGACATCTCTTCTGTCGGTATTGCGACCAGGCTATCGTCGGCTTGTGCCACTGTGATAACGGCAGGTTCTGCTGTTTCTTCCCCTGGCGGGATAGGGGACACAATCGGGTAACCGGGGCGGTAGCGGAATTCTATTTCCGCAGCTTTGGTAAAGCACATAATTTGCAAGGATAACCATGTGTTGTCGTCATCCGTGCATTGTAATAGGGCGGCAACCGGGCTTTTCAAGGCTTCATTGGCGGGGATATGTTCCCATTTATCACAGGCATTTCGCAGGTTAATGGTTTCAGAATATCCTGCCGTGGAAGATAGTGTGAGGGCGAGTAAGCTGGATGCAAGGTGTAAGAGCATGGGGTTCCGCATTTATGATTTCCGAGTAAATTAACCAAATTTACAAAAATAAAAAGCACCAATTTTGGCGATATGTACACAAGCAACATTTATGCGGCACATTTAAGGAAAACTGCATTTTGATGTTGCAAATCACCTGTAAAACATTACTTAAAATTGTATTTTTAGCTATGTTGTTGAATAATAACACTACTTATTGTGGAATAGTTTTTGACAGACACAGCATTTAGAGTAATACTTGTACGAAGTAAACTATAGAATATTAAGAGGGCGCACGTGTAAATACAGGCATTATAACGTGATTATATGCGAAAAAACCGCTGATAATCGTCTTGGAAATATGCCAGTTTTACAAATCAACCCCTCTTATAACAGATAAGCCATTGGTATTGGCGGATGCTGACATACCCTTACGGGGACGAATTGTGAGGCATCACATAGTATAGGCAAACAGCTTGTTTCAATCGAGCAGAAGAATTGCCGCGCTGGTATAAATGGCTTGGCTACTGGGATGCAGAACCAGTGGCATGAGAGCCCTTTTCCATTCTCCCGGAAGGGCTCTCATTTTTTGGGGTTTTCATTTCTGATATTGCGCTTTGGGAATGATTTATTGCGAAAATTAGGTGAGGTATTTGGATATAGCCCCTCTCCAGCGCAAAGTTTTAGCTTTACACATGACTGGGTGGGGTGGAGAGGGGCTATACTCCTTTCCCATTGCCTTCAAACCTTGGAGGGAATTTGGGAAAATATTCTGGTGTTTCATCTTAGGTGCTAAAAATTAAGTCCAATACGTTAAAAAACCTGGATTATCGGCTAATATAGCAGCTTCATACCGTTTCAGGTTGGTACGGGCTATGGGGCCGTATGAGTCTAGATCCTCGTGCAATTCGGGAAAAAGAGAAAAAAATTCTTCGCGGTTTTCCCATGATAGTGCTTCCAGCCCGATTTTGTCTGGGTGGAAGCTTTCAGATGGTGAGCCATTGGCAAATATAATCTGATGAGCATCTAATAATAAGTGATAATAGGTTACTTCATCACTTTCAGAAATATAGATTGTATCGTTATTTACCAAATTCTTTGCCGTCGCTAAAACCTCACGCTCGCCAAACAGAAGCTCTGTTTTCCAGCCCTGCACCAACATGCGGTGTTTTGGGCTGACCCGCAGGCTTTGTGCGTTACCCATCGCACCTTTCTGGATCATGACTGGCGCGAAATCACTTGTTGCTGATACGGTCGTTGATCCGACCCAGCGTAATTCTCGCATGCCGTAATCTTTTGTGGCGATCAAATCGCCTGCCTCCAACTGTTCGACAGTTTTTTCGCCTGTGCTGGTAAGGATCATTGTGCCCTTAGTGAAACATAAGATGTCAACGGGTGCGTTAGAGACTGTCTTGCCATCTTGGTCCGCTAATTGGCCAACAGAGAAAACTTGAAAGCTCTTGATTGGTGCAGTATTAGCGCATTAATTGACAATACCTGATCCGCTGTAATGAACTGCGCCTCTTGAGGCACCACAAAAACAGAGCCGTCTTGTGCCTGGGTAACGATAAAAATTCCGCTAAAAGATAGGGTGCCATCGGTGTAGCTTATTGACGCCACAACACTGGCAAACATGTCGGAATTATTGTGGCCCTGCGGCGTTTCGCCAGTAGGGACCGCAACGCTATCGTTGTTTGTGTTCTCAGTTGCACCGTTTGCATTAAGATCGCGATGGGGTAATTCCTCAGTTTTAAGGCTGTCGATAGGGTTAAGTGCAAATACTTTGGTCGTGCCTGCAATGCTTGCGCCACTATCCAAATCGAAATCTGCGAACACCCCTAAAAACAGCACTTCCTTGGCATGATCTAACATAAATTTTCCACCCTTTTAACTCGATACAATTTAATTGTGAGCTATAAATAACATTAGTCTTGTTTTATGTACTTGAGAAGTACGCACTATTATTACCTATGGTGAAGTATATGTAATCAAAGAATAAATAATGATTAAAGCAATAGGTAGCGAATTTAAAAGCGCCCCGTAAAAACAGCAATCGACATAAAAAATAAGAAATGGAAGACAGTGATGTTAATCCATTTGATGATCATTATGCATTGCGCTTCTTTGAAGGTTTTGGCGCAAAGCGCAGGCAAGAATTGCCTTTGTATATACCGGACAGTATCCGCCCTTTTTTCAGTTTGGCGGTGTATGTGCATTTTAAACGGTATGTATAGCGGTGTCTGTAACCGTAATGATGTCTGTGACCATATATGTAAGGGCTATAGTAAGGCTGATATTCAGTATGGGTGCTTTCATGGTACCACACCGCCGTGGTTTTATTCTCTATCGTAGGCTTGCCGATAACATCTGTAACCTGCACCAAAGTTTTACCGTTGAATTGGGTCAATCGCTTTGTCACGTCTTCTTTGTTTTCACACGCCGTAAGGGCAAGGGATACGCAAATAGCACTAAGTGTTTTTGAGTTTATCATAGTAACGGCCTGATACCTTTTGGGATAGGTTTTATAATCTTAGGTGTTTTAGGTTAATGCAAGGTTATCTTAATCGCAAATGATCAAACCTGCGGGTCGGATTGATACTTACATCAGGTGGGGTGGTTCTGCATGTGAATTTATTAATATTATATTAAATTCAGTTAGATACAGGTAAAATTTAAAGCAACTTCAATGATCTAGGTAATTAATCTTGCATTATTCACGTGGTTTTTTGCCCATCTGAAATATTTCACACCAGCATGTGAAACGGTTTGTATTGCATAAAGATGACGTTCACGTCACTCTACAACCATCCCGAGGCGGTATCGCTTCCGTCTCAAAACCAGAAAAGGAGTATGACGATGTTTAAACCCCTCATAATAGCATCTGTTCTGCTTGGGATCGCCACTGCTTCGCTTCCCGCGCAGGCCCAGACAGTTTGTAATATGCGCACGAAAATGGTTGCGAAACTTACTGAAAAATATGGAAAAGTCAGTAATGGCCTGGGAATGCAAACTGCCAGCCAGGTGATAGAACTGTGGTCGTCACAAAAAACCGGCAGCTGGACGATCATTGCCAGTCGGGCTGATGGTATTTCATGTGTTCTGGCCACTGGCCGTAACTGGGCAAATAATCGGGCTTACGCCAGCGCGTTTGATGAATAGGTGAAATATTAAAAAAATACGGCGACCCAAGGGCCGCCGTAAAAAACTTTAATACATAAATCGCTTATGCAAGTGCAATGTTAGTTGCGTTTTCTTTACCATTACGACCTGTTTCCAGCTCATAAGATACTTTTTGGTTGTCGTCCAAGCCTTGCAGGCCTGCAGTTTGAACTGCTGTGATGTGTACGAATACGTCGCTTCCACCATCATCAGGTTGAATAAAGCCGAAGCCTTTTGTTGTGTTAAACCATTTGACGGTGCCAGTAGCCATTCTGTTATCTCCTAAATTACCACGCGCGGAGGTGCCGTGGCCTGTTTTTGTTTTCCAATGCCCAGGTGGGGCTAATTGGTGGCACAAGAGGCCATTAATACAAGACTTTCAAGCATCAGGTTTAGGAATTTTGAAAGGCCTGTCCAGTTTAGGAGCGGGCCGAGACCGTACAGCTATGCCGCATAAGCCCCTTAATTCTTCGCATTCTACTAATGTATCACAGTATAGCTACTGTTTTCGTGATCGTATATTAGTGCGGCTCTTACTTGGTAATTACCCTATACGTCAAGCCTAAATAAGAACGGCAGCCAGATAGGCCGCCGTTTAAAGTTTTAATTAGTAAAGTTTATACAAGCGCAATATCGGTTGCGTTATCTTTGCCATTACGCCCTGTTTCCAGTTCATATGTAACTTTTTGGTTGTCTTCCAAGCCTTGCAACCCTGCTGCTTGTACGGCAGTGACGTGTATAAACACATCATTTCCGCCATCGTCAGGTTGAATAAAGCCGTAGCCTTTAGTTGAGTTAAACCATTTTACGGTGCCAGTTGCCATCCGCCTTCTCCTTGGTAGTCCACGCGCGGAATGCCGTGGGGTGGTGCTGCTGTTTTCAGTCTCGGTATCAGCAGGCATCACGGGTGAGGTCGGCAGATCGGTGAAATAGTAAGCTTCACACCATAAATAATGGGGGTTATGCGGGTAATTGCAAGTGTTTCTTATGTAACTTACTAATTAAGCAAAAAATGGAGATTATGATGGACGTGACGTTTTATGGGTTAAAGTCTTGTGATACATGCAAAAAATCCCTCAAAGCATTGAAACAGGCAGGCCATGCTGTAATTTATATTGATGTGCGTGCTGATGGGGTAGAATCCGATATACTGGCGAAATTTGAAATTTATTTTGGTAAAACCCTAATGAATACACGTTCCACAACCTGGCGTAACCTGTCTGCAGAGGCACGTATGCGCCCGGCATTAGAACTAATTGCAGAACATCCCACATTGATGAAACGCCCTGTTATCGTGGCAGGGCGCGCGATGTTTCTGGGTTGGGGCAAGGATGTGCAGGAGCGGTTCTTGAAAAAATGATTGCCGAGTTTATCGGAACGTTCACACTGGTCTTTCTAGCTTGTGGTGCTGCAATATTTGCAGGCTCGGCCATTGGTTTAACAAGCAATTCATTGGCCTTTGGTTTGGCCCTTATCGGGGTGGCTTATGGTATTGGGCCAATTTCGGGCCAGTAGTTTCGCAGTGGTACATTAGAGACAGGCGCATAAGCCTGCTTTGAAGGCGTGCATATTAAATGCACGCCTGAGGTGGGTACTGGAATTATCTTTGGGTTAAGAAAAATGCATTCACAGGCGAAACTGTTGATCCAGCAACTATGCTCACCCGGTTTTTTTGCGGCACGAAAGCCAGTTGTGCTGCATTTGTCTCAAACGTGTTTGTTGATGTTGGATCACGATCAGAACCCATCGCATAAACGCTTGATACTTGGGTTGTAAGAGCGGTTGCACCGATTACTGCGATGATTAAGGCTTTAAACATATTGGTCATAGTGGTCTCCTCTTAAAGGTTAAAGTTCACGCTGTTGCGCGTCATAAGAGGATGTTAGCCGTAAGAATTAATCACGTGCTACACACGTTGATGTGCATAACACGTTTGTTAAATCGATGTGATAAAGCTTAAGGGCTGTGGCTTTGCCAGTATTGGCGCATGGATGTAAAATGCAGTGAGCGGCGGCTTTGAGCCCAATGTGCCCGATGCGAATTGGTGTTTACGATCCAAATGAAGTGACAGGGCC
>CAXMSA010000029.1:0-24272 GCA_964195605.1 uncultured Amylibacter sp. | reverse complement strand
TTTTGAAACACCTAAACCAAGGGAAAATGATATGAAGTACGCTTTAGTAACAGGTGCCGCGCGCGGCATCGGTTTGGCCACGACAAAGAAACTGCTTGGTCTGGGCTGGCGGGTGGCGATGATCGACAGAGATGGCGATGAACTAACACTGGCCGCAAATGGGCTTGAGGGGGCCTTGCCTATCATTGCCGACATATCCCACCCTGATCAGGTTGAAACGTTAACAACGCAGGTTGGCAACGATTTTGGACAACTTGATGCATTGGTCAATAACGCAGGTGTCGCAGATTTCAGCCCGATTAAACAAACCAGCTTTGAACGCTGGCGCACGGTCATGGCCACCAATTTGGACGGGTCATTTCTGATGACGCAATCCTGCACAGACTTGCTGGCGAAAGCCAAAGGGGCTGTGGTCAATATCACATCCATATCGGGCCTGCGTGCCAGCACCTTGCGTGTGGCTTACGGCACCTCAAAGGCGGCCCTTGCGCATCTAACCTTGCAACAGGCGGCTGAGCTGGGCGAATTGGGTATCCGCGTAAACGCGGTCGCCCCCGGCCCAGTGAACACCAAACTGGCCTTAGCCGTGCATTCCCCCGAAATCCGCGCCGCTTATCACGACGCTATTCCAATGAACCGCTATGGCCATGAAGATGAGATTGCCAATTTAATCATATTTTTATGCAGCGATGAAGCCAGCTATATCACAGGTCAGGAAATAGCCGCAGACGGAGGCTATGCCGCGATCGGTATAGGATTACCAGCTTTGCGTGATAAGTAAGGCGTTTCAGCCCTATCCCAGCAGTTCCTTAACCGTACAACCAGCTTTGCCAAAATCCATTTTGCCCGCATATTGCGCCTTTAATGCACCCATGACCTTGCCCATATCGCGCACACATGTTGCACCAACGGCGGTAATGACTTCCTGCACGGCCGCACGGGTTTCGTCTTCGGACAATTGCTTGGGCAGAAATTCTTCGATCACCTTGATCTCACTACGTTCCTGCTCAGCCAGATCGATCCGCCTGGCCTGCTCATATGTAGTGGCACTATCGACCCGTTGTTTTACCATCTTAGTCATAATGCCCAGAATATCGTCATCCGATACGCCGTCCATATTACCATCACTACGTGCGGCAATATCACGGTCTTTAATCGCGGCATTTACCAACCGTATCGTACCAAGACGGTTTTTTTCCTTGTCCAGCATTGCCTGCTTCATTGCAGTATTTAGTCTGTCTCGCATAAGATCAGGGGCTCCCGTCCCAGTTTCTTCATATTCCAGACCTAACACTTTATCTACTTACGCATGAATAGACAATAAAAACCCGACATTCTAAGTCTATGAATTTTAGATATTTTTGATTTACCCCATCTCTTGACCAAAAGCTTGCAAAGCCGTAGTTTGCGCCAAATTCACCATAGGATAGTGACCATGTCGAAAGATGCTGCACCCCAGAATAAATATGGAAAACCAACGGCTTGCATCGTTTTAGAGGATGGAACCATCTTCTATGGCTATGGATTTGGAGCCACCGGGGTGATTCAGGCTGAATTGTGCTTTAATACCGCCATGACCGGTTATCAGGAAATTATGACTGACCCGTCTTATGCGGGACAAGCCATTACCTTTACCTTCCCCCATATCGGCAATACCGGCGTGAATACGCAAGACGATGAAACCGCCGATCCTGTGGCACGTGCCATGGTGGTTAAATGGGATCCGACAGAGCCGTCCAGTTGGCGCGCGGAAGAAACCCTGCCCGCATGGCTATCCAAGCGCGGCCGCATCGGTGTCGGCGGCATTGATACACGCCGCCTGACCCGTGCTATCACCCATCAAGGGGCGCCGCATGTGGCGATTGCACATGATCCAAGTGGCGATTTCGACATTGAAGACCTGTTGGCGCAAGCGCGCGCCTATTCAGGGCTTGAAGGGCTTGATCTGGCCAGGCAGGTTACTTGTGCACAATCCTATAACTGGAATGAGCAACGCTGGGCATGGCCTGACGGATATCCCGCAGGCAGCCCTACCGGCAAGAAAGTTGTTGCCATTGATTATGGCGCAAAACGCAATATCCTCAGATGTTTAGCCTCGGCTGGCTGTGATGTAACCGTGCTACCTGCAACTGCCACGGCAGAAGAAGTCTTGGCCCATAGCCCCGCAGGCATATTCCTGTCCAACGGCCCCGGAGATCCAACGGCTACAGGTGAATACGCAGTACCTATGATCAAGGAAATTCTGGATACAACCGACCTGCCGATCTTTGGCATCTGTCTGGGCCACCAAATGCTGGCATTAGCTTTGGGCGGCAAGACCCTGAAAATGAGCCACGGCCACCACGGCGCCAATCATCCGGTTAAAGAACATGCAACCGGCAAGGTTGAAATCACCTCGATGAACCACGGCTTTGCAGTGGATGCACAAACCCTGCCCGACGGCGTTGTTGAAACCCATGTTTCCCTATTTGACGGCTCTAACTGTGGTATCCGCGTCGCAGACCGGCCGATATTTTCCGTGCAACATCACCCCGAGGCCAGCCCTGGCCCGCAAGATAGCTTCTATCTATTTGAACGTTTCGCCGCTTCTTTGGGTTAAATTAAGAAAACTTTAATCAAATTTTGCAAAGTATAAGGTCAAATATTTTGGTCTATGCTCATGCCGCCCTCTGTTGCACATCTTAAAATTATCCCTAAAACAACGGGCGCAGAAGTTGCTGCGAAACAGGATAAACAAAGTGTTGGCTCTGTATTATTGGCGAAAGGTTGGATCACACAAAGTGATCTCTTAAAAGCCTGGAGCATTCAACGTTTTGAACAAGCCTATATTGGTGAAATCTTTATCGGGATGGGAAAAATCACAATAGATCAGTTATATTGGGCTTTAAGTGCGCAAAGTAATCTGGATCTGATTGACCTAAGCAAAAGGCCGCCTTCGGCAAACTGGGTTGATTTTTCAACCCCGCAAATATCCTTAAAACACGGGTATATTATATGGCGGAACACCCGCCATAGCCTGACAATAGCCCTGACCAGCCCGCAAAACATCGGGATGCTGCAAAAAACTTTTCAAACAACCCACAAAACAATCCGTTTTGTTCTGATCAAGCCTAAGTGTTTACAGGATTTTATAATGTCTGATCAAAGTAAACCCCTGCAGGAAGCCGCATTAACCTATTGCCCGGAAACCATGAGTTGCCGATCATGGGCATGACCCCATATACCAAATATTTGGATGGCAACCGTAGTTATATTCATTAGCGCATCGGTTTTTGTGCCTGTAAAAGCACTGTCATTCGTACTTACACTGGTTTTTTTCGCTTTAATCATATTAATGGGATTACGCATAGTTTGCCTTATCGCATTGCGCAAACCCGCGAAACAACCGGTATCAATAAAACAACCCCAAACCTTTACAAAGCGTCCTAAAGTTTCAATCTTAGTCCCCCTATTCAAGGAAAGCACAATACTTGAACGGTTATCGGTACGGATGCAAACGCTTGCCTACCCCAGAGAGCTATTAGAGATTTGCTTTATTTACGAAGAAAACGACCCCAAAACCAAAGCCGCTTTAGAAAAGTTAAATCTGCCTTATTACATGAAAGTGATTGAAACCCCGGCAGGTCAGTTACAAACAAAACCGCGTGCGATGAACTATGCACTGGATTTTTGCTCTGGCAGTATAATCGGCATATATGATGCCGGAGATGCCCCGGAGGTAAACCAAATTGAACACGTCATTCAGAAGTTTGCAACTGAGGATGACGATGTTGCCTGTATCCAATGTGTACTGGATTTTTACAACACTGATACCAACTGGATTTCACGCTGTTTCACAATTGAATATGCGGTTTTGTTTCGTATGATATTACCCGCATTGGATAGGTTAAAACTACCTATTCCATTGGGCGGTACTTCAGTTTTTTTTCGGCGTGATATTTTGGAAAAACTCGGCCGTTGGGACGCTTATAATGTCACGGAAGATGCTGATCTTGGCTATCGGTTATACCGTTTGGGGTACCGATGTTCTTGGATTAACAGCGTTACCTATGAAGAGGCCAATTATAGGTTTCTGCCTTGGATTAAACAAAGATCACGGTGGCTAAAGGGGTTTTTTCTGACAGTATCTGTGCACCTTAATAACCCGTTAGCGTTAAAACGCAAAATCGGCATATGTGCCGTTGCCACGATGTTTTGCCTGTCCGTTATACCATGGATCATATGTCCCTTGGTTCCGATTATATTGCCTATCTGGTTACTTAGTTTAGGGGTTGATTTACCGATTTATTCGGACCTGCCAAAATGGTTTATCAACACCCTGACTTTCACATTTGTCACTTCAGAGCTGATGTCTTTATTCTTAGGTTACAAAGCAACGCATACGGATCGGCACAAACATTTAAGATATTGGTTATTAACAACAATTCTATATTGGCCGATTGCCTTTTTTGCATCATACAAAGCGATTTTTGAAGTTTTTACCTGCCCGGTATATTGGGATAAAAGTGAACATGGATTAAACGACCAACTCTATGCGGTAGAGATACAAAAATTAACGCATGACCCCAAACGTATCTGAATGGTTAAACTTCACCCGCATCAATTTTCAGGCGTGTTTCAAAAGCATAGGACAGATGGGTTTTCAAGGCCTTGTTTGCAGCTTCACTGTCCCGCCGTTCAATCGCTTCGACAATCGCCTGATGTTCATCAAGGGTCTGTTCACTACGTCCATCTACCGCCAGAGCAGATGATGTCAGCAATGCCATGGAGCGATGCACCATTTCCAACTGGTTGATCAGGTAACGGTTTCTGCTGGCCAGATGAATTTGATTGTGAAACCGGCGATTGGCCTGGGATAATCGAGCAGGATCATCAGTAAATGTGCGGTCGGTCGCAATCATATCGTATAATACGCGCACTTCTTCTGGTGTTGCATGTTGGGCCGCCAATTGGGCCGCTAGCCCTTCCAGGGCTGCGCGCACTTCATATAGCTCTGCCAGCTGGTTATGATCCAATGATGCCACAATTAAAGACCGCCCGTCACGCGCCAACAGGGTCTGTGTTTCCAGTCGCTGCAAAGCTTCCCGAATTGGGGTACGCGAAACCTTAAACCGATCCGCCAATTCACTTTCAACCAGCCGGTCTCCGGGCTTATATATACCTGTATCAATTGCATTCAGTATCAACTGATAAGCATCTTTTTGACTTTTCACTGGCACCTCTTCAAGCTTTCACCTTGCGGTAGATATCATCCACACCGACAAATTCCACCAAATCATAACCTTTGGATTTCATCAACTGCGACAAATCCGACGTTTGTGCATTATTTTCAATGCTGAACAGATCAATATCGTATTTTTCAAATGGGAAGTCGGTTAGAATTTCCATCTCGATACCTTCCACATCAAGAGAAAGGTAATCGATCTTTTTCAATTTTTGTTTGTTTAAAATAGACTGAAGCTTTTTCCTAGTCAGGTTATGAATAACCTCCTTATGCTGTGGATTACCCCGAACTTTGGCTAATAAATCTGCTGCATAACTGTCCAAAAATCCGCTCATCTGCGTATAGCCTGATGTCACTTCCATAAACTGTGCTTTATCGGACTTTCCGGCTACAGCAAAACCCAGACATGGGCATTTACGGGCTGCTTTTGCCAGTTCCAACTGGGTTGGCGATGGTTCAATCAAAATACCAGTCCAATTGCGAAACACTTCAAAGAACAGCGTATTAGACCCCGTCACACCATCGTAGCCGCCGACGTCAACAAAAACACCATCACGTTTACCACCCAAAAGACGATCAATCACCCGATCCTGCCCTGATTGTGAAAAGAACAACGGTGTCGGGGACAGCATGTTAGATATTGTGTGGATTTGGCGCAAAGCCTCACCACGTCGCCGGGAGCGTTCGGTTTTCAAAAAATCGCTTATTTCCTGATGCGCTTCTTGCAACAAACCTTGGGCTTGTTTTATTTTTTCATGTGGTTTCATATTTTTCTCCTAAGTTTGTCCGGTAATTATCCATGCCTTTGTTGGTACACGAACGGCATCCTCAATCAGATATTCCTGATAGGCAGCGGCCACAATTCTCCCTATTTCCGCGCGCGTTTCAGGTGCCATGCCTTCCAGACGGCGCGCAAGCGGGCCAATACGTAAAGTAAACTGCACGGCGCGTTCCACCGGATCAGGATCATCTCCTGTTGTGATGATCGCATCCGCATCAACGGCGCGCCATGCAAGGTTGTTCCAACCTGCTTGCTCCAAGATCGGCGCAAAGAAATCAGGGTCGGCCCATGCAAAAGGCCCGGGCGTTCCCACAGGTGGCGCGGGCATTTCCCCCAGCAAGCTGCGCGTTGCATTCAACGGAATACTAGCCCAACCGTTTTCTTTTGCGGCACACCAGCAAACAATCACCAGATTGCCACCCGTAGCAGTTTGATTTCGAATATGCCTCCAACCGGCAACCGCATCATCAAAAAACATTGCACCACACCGTGAATAAACCGCGTCATATGGACCGCCCAATGGATCGGTGGAAGCGTCTGCCAATATATATTTTGCACGACCTTGTTCTTTTGCCAAAGCAAGCAGATCTTTTGAAATATCTACACCCGTTACATCTGCACCCAATGTGTTTAATGCACGGCTTGTGCTGCCTGCGCCGCATCCTACGTCCAGTACGCGTTTACCTGTTACGTTCCCCATGGTCGTAATCCCCAATTCACCCACCGGGTTAAGTAGGTGATCCAACCCGTCCATTCGCTTTGACCATTCTTTGCCGACACTGCCTTGCCAATCTAATTTATCGACCATATTACCTCCTAAAGCACCGTCTATTTTTTACGCGAAACGGGGGCGTGTGTATGCCCCGCGATACTGGTAGTCTTGTGTTGTCTTCATAGAATCTTTGTTCAGATATTATGGATACAACTCTAGACGCAGCCAAGTAGGCATAATATTGTGCCCATATGCAACAAGCTTTTTCACATGTCACAACTTGGGTGTTCGACCTCGATAACACACTTTATCCACCAACAGACGCGCTGTTCGATCAAATTGATGTATTGATGACGGATTATGTCATGGACAGCCTGAACCTTGACCAGCCTACGGCCAACAGATTGCGGGCTGAATATTGGGCCAATTATGGCACGACATTAGCCGGGTTGATGGAAGTTCACGACCTTGACCCCGAACCATTTCTGGATGCAGTCCACCAAATAGACCTATCGCATGTGCAAAGCGACCATGGGCTTCGTGCATCAATCCAGCAGCTTGAGGGCCGTAAAATCGTTTATACCAACGGGTCGCGCGAACATGCAGAGCGGGTGACCAAAGCGCGTGGCTTGGATGGTATTTTCGACGCGATGTATGGTGTTGAGCATGCAGGCTACGCGCCAAAGCCAAGGCGGGTCGCATTTGAACGTGTGTTCGCGCTTGACGGTGTAAACCCGCTAAGTGCTGCCCTGTTTGAGGATGATGTGCGCAATCTGGAAATTCCCCATGCGATGGGAATGAAGACCGTGCTGGTTGGCCCCAAAGATGATCGCCCGTTCATACATTATCAAACCGAAGATCTAACGGGCTTTCTGTCGCGCCTAACCCCATAGGCCTTTCCGCCACCGTGCATTCGGCCTAGGCTGCGCCTATGGAACGTATCAGCACAGACATCATGGTTTCGGGTGGCGGCATTGCCGGCATGACAGCGGCTTGTGCCTTTGGTGCAGCCGGCTTCAACGTTGTCTGCGTTGACCCTGCCCTGCCTGTGACACAAGAAACCGATCCCAAATCTGACCTGCGCAGCACGGCGTTTTTACAACCCGCACGCAACACATTGAAAGCTGCAGGCATATGGGCGCATCTGGCAGCATACGCCACACCGTTGGAGGTCATGCGACTGGCCGATGCCGGCGGCGAGGCGAATGAGGTGCGCAGGGTAGCAGATTTTGTAGCATCCGAAATATCCGATGAACCGTTCGCATGGAATCTGCCCAACTGGTTACTGCGCCGCGAAATGTTAAAACGCATTGCAGAGCTGGATAAAGTGACCTTTCTGACAGGGGTTGAAACCAAACGTATCACGCCGCGCACAGATCGCGCTTATGTACAGCTATCCAATCAGACCCAAGTTGATTGTAAGCTGGTGCTGGCCGCAGATGGACGCAATTCGCCAACCCGCGATATGCTAGGAATAGACGTTAAAACTTGGCGTTTCGGGCAAAAGGCGATTGTATTTTCGGTGTCGCACCCGCAATCACACGAAAATGTCTCAACCGAAATCCACCGCTCTGGCGGGCCATTTACTGTCGTGCCTTTGAACGATGTGGACGGTGTGCATTATTCCGCTGTGGTCTGGATGGAAAAAGGTGCATATGCCACCCGATTGATGGCGATGGATGATGAAACCTTCCTTGCAACCGCGAATGAGCGGTCTTGCGGTATTCTGGGCACGCTGAAACTGGAAAGCCGCCGCATGATCTGGCCGATTATCAGCCGTCTGGCCGACAGGTTATATGGCCCGCGCACTGCCCTGATTGCAGAAGCCGCCCATGTTATTCCGCCCATCGGCGCGCAGGGTCTGAACATGAGCCTGACCGATATTCAATGCCTGCTGGATTTAAGCCTTGAAAACCCTGATAGCATCGGCAACCCCGCTATGCTGGCCGCCTATCAAAAAGCCCGTTTCGGTGACATTAAAATGCGTGTGAACGGGGTAAATATGCTGAACCGCGCAGCCATGACCGATAGCGACACCCTGAAAGTTCTGCGCCTGAGGGGGTTGCAAACCCTACACGGGTTTGCCCCTGTTCGTAAATCCTTGATGCGTAAGGGATTAGGCAGCGTTTAACTGACCTGATCCAAGACCGCTTCCAGACGTGCCACGGTTGCATCCACATCATATAGCTTGTCCAGACCAAACAATCCCAAACGGAATGTGGAATAATCCTCTGGCTCATCACAACGCAATGGCACACCTGCCGCGATCTGCACACCTTGGGCAGAAAACTTGCTGCCATTTTGCAAGCCCGCATCATCAGTGTAGCTGACCACAACGCCAGGTGCGCCGTAACCTGCGGCGGCGACAGAGGTAAATCCGCGTGTTGCAAGCTCTGCGCGCACCTTATCGCCCAATTCTTGTTGTGCGACCTTCAGCTTATCAAAACCGTACTCGCGGGTTTCCAGCATGGTATCGCGGAAATCTTTCAGCGCGTCTGTGGGCATGGTGGCGTGATAAGCGTGACCGCCGCCGGTGTAGGCGTTCATGATATTGGCCCATGTTTTGAGGTTAGCCGAAAAGCTGGTGCCATCAGTTTCAGCCATACGCGCAATGGCCGCGTCCGACATCATCACAAGGCCTGCACAAGGTGAAGCCGACCAGCCTTTTTGCGGCGCGGAGATCAGCACATCCACGCCAGTAGCTTCCATATCAACCCAGATACAGCCAGATGCAATGCAATCAAGCACAAACAGGCCACCCACGGAATGCACCGCATCGGCCACCGCTTTGATATAGTCATCGGGCAAGATCATACCGCTGGACGTTTCCACATGTGGGGCAAACACCACCGCGGGTTCTTCTGCCTTAATCTTGGCTACAACCTCATCAATCGGGGCTGGTGCAAAGGGGGTTTGGTGGGCATTGCCGGAACGGCGCGCTTTCATCACATAATCTTCGGACGGCATGTTGCAGGCTTCAAATATCTGCGTCCAGCGAAATGAGAACCAGCCATTACGCAGGATCAACGCTTTTTGATCGGTTGCAAACTGGCGTGCCACCGCTTCCATCGCATAAGTACCGCCGCCGGGGATAATCGCACAGGCTTTGGCGTTATAAACGCCTAAAAGCATTTCATTGATATCGCGCATCACAGTTTGGAATTGCGCGCTCATATGGTTCAACGAACGGTCGGTGAAGACCACAGAAAATTCAAGCAATCCTTCGGGATCAACATTGGGTAACAGGGCAGACATATGCATAACTCCATCTATGTGTTTGCGGTCACATTAGTCAGGTTTGCCATCAAGGAAAGTCGAAAACCGACAAACACCACTGTTTTGCTTTATAAATTAACTGTAAGGCCCCTAGCCCAATGCAATATCGCGCTTTTCCTCGGACAACAGCACATTGGCCTCAACATCGCCCACGCCCGGCAAAGTCATAATGCGCCGCCGCAACACCCTTTCAAAATCGGGAATATCGCGCGCGACCACTTTCAGGCGGTAATCATAAAGGCCCAAAACATGTTGCACCACCTGTACTTCGGGGATGGCGCAAACTGCGCGTTCAAAATCTTCCAGTGACACCCGCCCTTTGGTTGCCAGTTTCACCCCCAGAAAAACGCTTACCCCAAAGCCCAGCTTTTCTTTATTCAACACCACGCGCCGCCCGGCAATTATGCCTGCCTGTTCCAGTCGCTTCACCCGTCGCCATGCCGCCGGTTGTGATAGATCAACTTTCTTCGCAAGTGAGGCCGCAGACAGGCTGCCGTCTTTTTGCAAGCAACGCAGGATCGCGCGATCTGTATCATCAAGATCAATCATAATGGCAAAACCTCTCGGTCCAGCACGTTGGCGATCAGCATAAGGGCCTCAATATCGGCGATATGCGGCAGGTTCAGAATGCGGCTGCGGTAAATTTGTTGGTAATGCGCCATATCGCGGGCCAACACATTCAGGCGCACGTCAACACGACCCAGAAATGTCTGGATTTCATTGACCTCAGGCACGGCGCGGGCCGCAGCGATAAACACATCAAACGCATTAGTCTGGGTCTTGTCCAAAGTGATGCGCAACGACACTTCTACCTCATACCCCAAGGCTTTGGCATCCAGCACAACCTGTCGCGAAGCAATCACACCATCGCGTTCCATCCGTTCCACCCTGCGCCAGCAAGATGCAGCGGCATAATTCACCCGCACACCCAATTGGGCAGCAGTTAATGTGGCGTCATCTTGCAAGGCGCGCAGAATGCGTCTGTCTAAATCATCAAGCTCTTGCATGATATTTTCCAAATAATGTATTTATACGCATATATTTTACATCAATTATGCAAATAATTCAAATTATGAAATCGACCTCAGCAATCAATCCGTATAAACATAACCAAATTCGCTAATCTATGGAGGCTATAATGCGTGTTTATTATGATCGCGACTGCGATGTGAACCTGATTAAAAATATGAATGTTGCAATTTTGGGTTACGGCTCACAAGGTCACGCACACGCGTTGAACCTGCGCGACAGTGGTGCCAAAAATGTTGTTGTGGCGCTGCGCGAAGGCTCTGCCTCTGCCAAGAAAGCCGAAGGCGAAGGCCTGAAAGTTATGGGTATTGCCGAAGCTGCAGCATGGTGTGACCTGATCATGTTCACCATGCCCGACGAGCTACAAGCAGAAACTTACAACAAATATGTGCGCGACAACCTAAAAGACGGTGCTGCAATTGCATTCGCACACGGCCTAAACATCCACTTCGGCCTGATTGAAGCAAAACCAGGTATTGACGTGATCATGATGGCACCAAAAGGCCCGGGTCACACAGTACGCGGCGAATATGTCAAAGGCGGCGGCGTTCCTTGTCTGGTTGCTGTTGACCAAGACGCATCCGGCAAAGCGCTGGAAATCGGCAAATCATATTGCTCCGCCATCGGTGGCGGCCGTTCAGGTATCATCGAAACTGACTTCCGCGAAGAATGCGAAACCGATCTGTTCGGTGAACAAGCCGTTCTTTGTGGCGGTGTGGTTGAACTGATCCGCATGGGCTTTGAGACATTGGTTGAAGCCGGATACGAGCCTGAAATGGCTTACTTTGAGTGCCTGCACGAAGTGAAACTGATCGTTGATCTGATCTATGAAGGCGGCATCGCCAACATGAACTACTCGATCTCAAACACTGCCGAATACGGCGAATATGTTTCTGGCCCGCGCATCTTGCCATACGATGAAACAAAGGCACGCATGAAAGCGGTTCTGACAGACATCCAAACCGGTAAGTTCGTACGCGACTTCATGCTGGAAAATGCTGTTGGCCAGCCATCTTTCAAAGCTACACGTCGCATCAATGACGAGCACCAAATCGAGCAAGTTGGTGCCAAGTTGCGCGCCATGATGCCTTGGATCTCTGCTGGTAAAATGGTTGATAAAGAAAAAAACTAATCTTTATCATTAATTTAACAAAAAAGGCACGCCTCTGGGCGTGCCTTTTGCTTTTCAGTTAGCTTCTTTTGATATAACACCGCTAAAACTGGCCGCTTTATGTGCCCAATTAACGGAACATGTAATGACTTCAGAAAATCCGCATTCTCCTCTTAACTGGGGCTATTTGATCGTTCTTGGTATTATCTGGGGCGGTTCATTCATGGGTGCAAAACTTGCGCTGGTCGGGTTGGGGCCAATGACCGTTGCCGCCTTACGCCTGATTATTGCCACATCCATTTTGGTCAGTTTTGCCTATATATTCCGTAATGGTCTGCCAAAATGGAAAACCGGTACAGACAAACGCATATGGCTGCACATTCTTGGCATGGGCCTGTTTACCAATGCCATTCCATTTACCTTGCTGAATTGGGGCCAATTACGGGTGTCATCTGGCTTTGCAGGTATTTCTATGGCCGTGGTGCCTTTGCTGATCCTGCCCCTTGCGCATTTTCTGGTGCCCGGCGACCTTATGAGCCGCCGAAAGATTCTGGGGTTTATCATTGGCTTTGCAGGTGTGGTTATTCTGGTCGGACCTTCCAGCTTCATGGGCACCAGTGATGATCCGTTAGAACCATATGCGCGTCTTGCTTGCATCGGGGCGGCCTGTTGTTATGCCATTGGTAGCATCATCACACGACGTTGTCCGCCTGTTGGGCTTTTGTCTTATGCCGCCGCCGGACTGTTGGTTGGCACCATCGGTATGGTGCCAGTAGCACTTTATTTTGAAGGTATCCCCGCCCTGCCCGGCACCCAAGCGATATTGGGTATCATATATCTGGGATTGTTTCCAACAGCCATAGCCACAATCATGCTGGTTCACTTAATCAATCAGGCAGGCCCTTCGTTTATGAGCTTGGTCAATTATCAGGTGCCGGTTTGGGCGGTTGCTTTTGGTGTTATCTTTCTGGGTGAGGCATTACCAGCAAGTTTCTTGGGCGCGTTGGCCCTGATCTTGGTTGGAATGGGTATCAGCCAGTGGAAACGGCGGAATGGTAAAACAAGCTAACGTTTTGGACGGACAACATATATGCCATCGCTGTTATTTTAGATATGGATATGTAACTCCGATACCCCATACTCGCTTAAGCCGCCGCTTTCACAGCCGCAACTATATCGTCAACCACACGGCGTAACAGCCCGATATCTTCGCATTCGCCCATCACTCGCACCAAGGGTTCTGTACCTGATTTGCGGATCAATAAACGGCCATTTTTGCGTAATGTTGCTTCCCCTTCTGCAATCGCCGCCTTCACAGTAGCAGCTTCCAACGGATCAGTATCCGTATAACGGATATTTTCCAGCAATTGCGGATAGGGCTTGAACACATGGGCTAAACTGCTTGCAGGTTTATCACTTTGCACCATCGCATTCAAAAACTGCAAACCCGCGATCAACCCGTCTCCGGTTGTTACATAATCGCTCATTACGATATGGCCAGATTGTTCGCCGCCCAGATTAAAACCGCCTTTGCGCATCGCCTGCACCACATGGCGATCGCCCACATTGGTGCGCAACAGCGTAATACCGCGCCCGCGCAGGTATTTTTCCAACCCCATATTAGACATCACAGTGGCCACAAGTGTATCATGCATAAGTGCGCCTTGATCACACCATCGCCCGGCGATTAACCCCATAATCTGGTCGCCATCTGCCACAACACCGTTTTCATCAATTATCATGACCCGGTCAGCATCACCATCAAGGCAAATACCGACATCAGCCTTATGTGTAATAACCGCCTGCGCCGCGGCTTTGGGGCTGGTCGAGCCGCAGCCCGCATTAATATTAAACCCATCCGGCGAAACACCGATCGGGATCACATCCGCACCCAGCTCCCATAACACGGTTGGTGCTGCCTTATAAGCCGCACCGTTAGCGCAATCGATCACAACTTTCATACCATCCAGCATGCGGCGGCGGGGAAAGGCGGTTTTGGCAAATTCCATATAACGGCCCAAACCATCATCAATCCGTTGCACACGGCCAATGTTTTCAGGCGCTGCAAGCTTTACGTCACCATCCACTAAGCGTTCAATTTCAATTTCGGCCGTATCAGATAACTTATAGCCATCAGGCCCGAATAACTTGATGCCATTGTCATGATATGGATTATGTGAGGCCGAGATCATCACACCAACATCGGCCCGCATTGAGCGCGCCAACATGCCCACAGCCGGGGTTGGTACCGGCCCCAATAGAAACACTTCCATGCCGGTGGATGCAAACCCTGCGGTTAATGCCGCTTCAATCATATAGCTCGAACGCCGGGTATCTTTTCCGATTACCACACGGTGGCTTTTTTGGTCTTTACGAAAATAACGCCCGGCAGCGGCGCCTAATTTCAACGCCATATCTGCTGTCATCGGGTGGGTGTTTGCTAATCCGCGCACACCGTCTGTACCAAAATATTTACGTCCCATTTACCCTCACAATGTGGCTTGCCATAAATTTATCGCCTGTCGCGTTTGCCATACATCATGCACCCGCAAGAATTGTACCCCTTGTCGCAGACCCTCGAGCCCGATAGCAATAGAGCCAGGCACACGGTCAGCAGGTTCTTGCGCATTACCCAAGGTGCCGATGAAGCGTTTGCGCGAGGCCCCTAATAAAACAGGGCATCCCAACCCGTGAAACAACGACAGGCCACGGATCAGTCGTAAATTGTGATCAAGGGTTTTGCCAAAACCGATACCAGGATCAACCACGATACGGTTTTTAGGCAAACCGGCGGCAACGCAAGTTGCCACCCGTTCTTCCAGATAGTCATAAATATCAAGCAAAACATCTGCGTAAACTGGGTTATCTTGCATAGTTTTCGGGTCACTAGGGCTGTGCATCAAACAAACAAAGGGCTGTTCTTGCTGAATCAGCGGCAGGCTTTGCACATCATATTGCAATGCGGTGACATCGTTGAACATCATGGCCCCCGCATCTAACGCGGATTTTGCCACGTCAGCCTTGCGTGTATCAATAGATATAGGCGTTGTGATGCCAGCCGCTTGCAAGGTTGCAATCACAGGCGATGTGCGAGCGATTTCTGCTTTATTATCAACAAAATCAGCACCCGGTCGGGTAGACTCGCCACCAATATCCAACAAGGCAACCCCTTGTTCTACCATAGTTTTTGCGCGCTCAACGGCAGTCTCAAAAGAATTATGCTGCCCACCATCAGAAAAACTATCCGGGGTCACGTTCAGCACCCCCATAATCTGCGGTGTGGTCATATCCAAGCCGCAAACCGGTGCCCTTCTAGATGAAATATTATCCAGTATATTTTCCGGAATATCCATAAGAGGCACCACTTCTGCCCCCCCGCTTCGGGTGATACATTGTGCATGTGTAAACCACGCCCAGCCCCCTGCAATAGCCAGCGCACCCTTGGGGCGGCATCGATCTGTTTGTGCAATCGGGCGATAATACATCATGGGCTTAATCCAGCATCTTACGGTAAAAAATAACTTTTTCAGTTTGCTTGAACCCAAGCCGTTCATGCATCAGTTGCGATGGGTAATTGCTTAATTCAACATCCGACCCAAACTCTTTGAATCCAGCCATACGCGCCTTTTTTTCCAGAAATGTCACAAGTGCTTTCGCAATACCCTGCCCGCGATAATCCGCATCAACCCAGACGCCTTCCAGAAAAGGCACAGGTTGCGAATGGCAACCATTGGCATAATCGCGCAAAGCATATTCAGCAAAACCCACTGACTTGTCATTTACAAGCGCCACATACGCGGATCGTTTACCCGATTTGAATATACGTTCCATTTCGGCTCGCAATGCTGTATCGGTATTATCCAGAAATAATTGGCGATACATATCCAACCACATATCGCGGTCACTTCTGCGAATTTCACGGATTAGAACATCCATCCCGCTTACCCCTTACCTTTACAAATAACCTTAAAGGTCACTGGGTGTTGCAGCAAGCAATAAGCGGTCAGAGGTCGTGATCTGATTGAAACCTTCCAGCACGCTAACCTGACCGGTAAAGAACTCTTGCGCGAACCATTGTGTTAAAATCAGCGGTTCATTGGGCCCTGCTTTTGGTTTATCAACTGCATCCATCACAATCTTGGATGGTGCCCAAATTGACAACTGGCCATTTTTCATCGCCCAGTCCAGTTCGGTGCGGTTATCGACCACAACACAACGTGTATCCTTAGCTGCCAAAACCCAAGCATTCTGCTCTATAGACAAAAGCCCGATGTGCAGATCCGCGACAGCCATATTTGTTTTTTGCGCTTGGCCTTCTACCGCTTCAAGACAGATAATGACAGGGCGTGAGTGCGTTGCAATCACATCCAGCCAAGCATCCAGTTTTTCCCCGTGAAGCACTGTATTTGGCATAAATACGATAAGTGGATCTAGCCTATCTGCCTGAAGCGTATCGGCTTGAAGCGTTCCTTTTGAGCGCACGATATCTATGCCCAAAGACCCTGGAATGCGGTCAAGTTTTTCGATCCGGATAAACACCCGCATCGCACGCGGATGCACCAATATACTGTCGGCAATGCGTTCCGCCAGTGTTTCCAACAAGTTCAGCCGCTCAAATGCCAGCTGTTCTTCAATCGCTTCGGTGATTGCATCATAAGACAGAACCTGATCGACATCGTCAAAATCAGCAGCAGCACTTTGCGCCACTTCCAGCACCACATTAAAGCGGATACGTTGCGTAGTGTCACGTTCAGCCTGAAACGCCCCAATTTCAACCTCTTTAAAAAAATCACGCACACAAATCCGGTCAAGCGGATCGCCTAGGTGCGTTGCAATAGCTCGATCTTCTAAACTGCCAAAGGCTGCCTTAATATCATCTGTCATGGGTCATACTCTTGTTTTACAATCGGATATAACGCAGCATTACTGACCGCAAGCAACAAAATACTGGCAATCAGATGCTTTGTTTCATGACAGAAGAATACTAGGTGCGATAGAAAAAATGGCTGCCGACTTTTGCCGTGCGCTGAAATTTGCGTGACCATTTAGGACGTACCGCACCAGTATGATAAAAAGTGGCACCCTTGGTCAGGTTTCTGGTTTTTCCATCCAGCATGATACGGGCAACTTTACCAACCTGAGTATAAGCACCGCCTTCAGACAACACCTCGGCGCGCCCATCACATTTATACGAAAACTGACAGGCATATTTTTTGCCTGACTTTGATCCCTGACTTACAACATGACAAACAGAGCTTGGGAATTTTCTACTGTCACGCCGGTTTAAGATAACTTCGGCAACCGCAAACTGCCCTTGCAAGGTTTCGCCGCGCGCTTCAAAATACAGCGCTTCGGCAAGGCATCTCCATTCACCATTACCTCTGGCCCGTGGCAACGCATTAATCTGTGCCATTGTGGAAACCCGTGTGATTGCCTGGCTTTGCTTAGGTTTGCGCAGTGACGTCCAAAATGGTTTACGCAAAGATGTTTCACCGCTTAAAACCGCCAGACGTTCATTGCCAACAGATTGCAAAGCTACCCGTTCGGCAGACAAAACATTAGACACCTGTTTCCAAAGAACAGGTGTTCCATCCGCAATCGCAGAGGTTCCAAAGCCCAGAGATGTCAGAGTAATAACAAACCCTCGGGCGATACGCTCAATCATTGATTTCATAACAGCAACTCTCACTACTCGGGCGCAGTTACCCGATAAACACGCGCGTTTTACTAAATTATTCTACGATCTGTCTAGTTTTTCGATTGTGATAAGAGCTGCACTGTATCATTTTTACTAAAAAAGCACAAATATATCAAAAAACCGCTCTTAGTGTAATTTTATTACCTAATTCGCCTCAGATATTGCCGCTTGTGCCGCTGCCAATTTGGCTATCGGGGTGCGAAAAGGCGAGCAAGAGACATAATCAAACCCTGCTTGGTGGCAAAACACGACAGATTGAGGGTTTCCGCCATGTTCACCACATAGGCCCAAAACCAAATCTTTGCGTGATGCCCGACCGCGTTCACACGCCATTAATAACAATTCGCCAACCCCATCCACATCAAGTGAATGAAACGGGTCATCGCTGAAGACACCCTGATTGATATATTCACGCATGAACCGCCCACTATCATCGCGGCTTAATCCGTACGTCATCTGGGTCAAATCATTTGTGCCAAAACTGAAGAATTCTGAACTTAGCGCAATATCACCCGCCCGCAATGCCGCACGCGGGGTTTCAACCATGGTGCCAAGCGAATATTCCATCGCCACGCCGGTTTCATTCTTCACTGCGGCAAAAATCGCATCAACACGGCTTTTCACCAGTTCCACTTCACGGTTGGCCGAGACCAAAGGCACCATAATTTCGGGGACGATCTTCACTGTATCTTTTTCGCAGACAATTGCCGCTGCCTCAAAAATAGCGCGGGCTTGCATTTCATAAATTTCCGGCACCATAAGACCCAAACGCACACCACGTGTGCCCAGCATCGGGTTAAACTCGCGCAAATCTTCGGCACGTTCAGTGATTTTGGATAACGGCAAGTCCATCGCATCAGCCAAAGATTGCATTTCGTCGCGTGATTGTGGCAAAAACTCGTGTAAAGGCGGGTCCAGCAAGCGGATACAAACCGGCAAGCCTTCCATGATCTCAAACAACTCAACAAAATCAGAACGTTGCATCGGTAACAATAGATCAAGGGCCGCTTTACGATCCTTACCCTTTTCTGCAAAAATAAGTTCGCGCATCACGTTCAGACGGCCAGCTTCAAAAAACATATGCTCGGTGCGCACCAACCCAATGCCATCCACCTTGAAACCACGTGAAATTCGCGCATCTTGCGGCGTGTCAGCATTGGCGCGCACCCCTAAAACCCGATAGGCGTCAGCCCATGACATAAACGCGTCAAAGGCGCCACCTAAATTGGGTTGCACCAATTTGGGGGCACCGCGCAAAACCTCACCCATACCGGCATCAACGGTAATTATGTCACCAGCCCGCAAAGTCACCCCGTTTGGCAAAGTCAGAACCTTAGCGCGTACATCAACCTTCATATCGCTGACCCCAACGATACAAGGTACCCCAATGGTGCGTGCCACCACAGCGGCATGGCTGTCACGCCCGCCTTTTGCGGTCAAAACCGCTTGTGCCGAGTGCATACCGCGCACATCTTCAGGCGTGGTTTCGACCCTGACCAATATGCATGGCTCTTCGCGCGCAGCACTGGCCTGGGCTGCATTGGCTGTGAACACAATCTTACCAGTTGCCGCCCCCGGGCTGGATGAAATACCACTGGTCAAAACATCGCGTTCCGCTTTTGGATCAACAAGTGGATGCAAAACTTCGTTCAGACTGCGTGGATCAATCCCCATCAGGGCTTGTTCTTTGCTGCGAATACCATCTTCGACCAAGCGCACTGAAATCCCGATGGCAGCACGCCCAGAGCGTTCGGCATTGACCGCATCCAAAATCGCCAAATGCCCGTCTTGCACAGTAAATTCCAACTGCATCTCATCGCCAAAGGCCTTGCGGGCAGTATCACAATGATCTTGCAATTCGGTTAAAACTTCTGGGCAGACATCTTCCAACGACGGCCCGCGCGGGTCTTTGCTAAGATAATGCGCATGCGCCTTATCCTCAACCGCATCACGCCCTTGGGATTGAGACAGGTAACGCCCATGCGCCATAGTTTCACCGGTTTGAATTGACACAAACTGCGCAATCCCCGCACCACATTCCCCGCGCCCCAAACCAAGGGCCATTTCCTGTATGATCAGACCAAGCCCGGCATCAGAAGGGGCCCCTTGTGCCATGCGTAAAATCCGCGCCGTGGTGCCATCCCATGCTTTTACAAAAGACCGTAAAGCTTTGCGCAACTGGCGCACAGGTTCCTGCGGAAACAGCTCGCCTACGTTCTGGTCGTAAAGTGCCAGCGAGGAACCCAACACCGCATGGATGTCTAATTTGTCTTTTTTAGTGTGTAAAACATATAACTCTTCGAACCATTCAGGGTCTAACCTTGCCACTTGTATCGAATAATCTTGCACAAATCGCGCATATAACGCGGTCGCTGCCTCTTCGCCTAAAGGTGCTTTCAGGATGTCACATGTGGCCTGATTCATGCCCAGATTAAGTAAGGCATCCGGCCCGCCCCAAATCCGCGCAACCGGACTGGCACGTACAGAAACCAGACAGCCCGTGGACAACTCGTTTAGAAACGGCCACTCTTCGGGAAAGTCTTCATTCGCGATAGCTTTGACCGCATCCATCGATAAGCCCCAGCCCTTGGGTACTGGCAGGCCTGCCGTCATCAATGCCACTTGCGTGGCCGCCCGCGCACCGTATACATCCGCAGGCGCATCCGCCGCCGCAATCAAAGCCTGTATCCGTGGAAAATCTGCCATAATGGCCCTCTTCGGTTTAGATTTTTAGTCTAACGGTATTTCGAAACATCTGACAAGCGTTTGATATGTCACAGCTTAACCTTCAATCCGGGTGAAATCCGCGACCTGCGCCATGGTTTTGCGTATCTGGCCCAAAAGGTTCAACCGATTCCGGCGGACAATATCACTGTCGGCATTGATCTTCACCGCTTTAAAAAAAGCGTAAATCGGGGCGCGAAGCCCTGCCATAGCGGCCATAGCCGTAGCAAAATCTTCCGCTTTAATGCTGGGTTCTATTACTTTATCTGCCGTAGCAAGGGCAGCAAACAGGTCCCGTTCCACATCGGTTTCGGCATATTTCACATCCGCCCCGTAGGAATATTCAACACCATCCTTGGCCTCTGC
Source organism: uncultured Amylibacter sp. (assembly GCA_964195605.1). GTDB lineage: Bacteria > Pseudomonadota > Alphaproteobacteria > Rhodobacterales > Rhodobacteraceae > Amylibacter. The sequence goes on along the minus strand of CAXMSA010000029.1, from coordinate 3,351 downwards.
CTGAGTCAAAAGATTATTCGCCTGCTTAAAACCCTGCAACAGATTGGTTCCATCATCGGTTTTCATAAACCCCTGCAAAGCTTCGGCACGTTTTACCAAAAGCGTGAAATCATCATTGTTGGGCATCGCAAGGCAGGCATCAATAATGTCATGGCTGATTCCCTTGTCGCGCAGGTAGACCTTCAAACGATCATGGAAAAAGCCCAGCAAATTAGTGCAATTCTCGGGGATAGTTTCCACAAGATGTTCCAGCCATGCCTGATCCCCTGAAAATGCCTCTTTACCCTTCTTCAGCACCGCATCAAGAACTGCCTGCAAGGCCGCTCCGAACACACCGTGATCCGCAATTTCGCGCAGCAACTCGGTTTCCAGAAACTCTTCTTTTGCAGCATCGGTATTATGTCCGCTAAAGATTTTATGTTTAACCAGTTCGGTATCAATATAGCCTGACAGGTTAAATCTAACATTATTCTCTAAAATCAAACGAATAACACCTAAAGCCGCTCGCCGCAAAGCAAACGGGTCTTTCGATCCTGTGGGTTTTTCACCTATTGCCCAGAACCCTGTTAGCGTATCGATTTTATCGGCCAAAGCCACAGCAATCGTTACTGGCGCGCTAGGCACTGTATCAGAGGGGCCAAGCGGCGAATAATGCGCTTCACAAGCATTGGCAATAGTATCATCCAAACCCGCCTTTTGCGCATAATACTTACCCATAATTCCTTGTAGTTCTGGGAATTCATAAACCATTTCAGACATCAGATCAGCCTTGGCAACCTTGGCTGCCGCTGCGGCCATATCCGCGTCTGCAGCGACTTTCGGGGCAATTTTATGTGCCAGTTCCGCGATACGCTCAATCCGTTCGGCCTGTGTGCCAAGCTTGTTGTGAAACGTCACATTGGACAGTTTCAAAGCCATGTCATCCAGTGACACCCGTAAATCATTTTCCCAGAAAAATTTCGCATCAGACAAGCGTGCAAACAGCACCTTTTGGTTGCCCGCAAGGATGGTCACCCCATGATCAGCGGTTTCGCGGTTGGCCACGGTGATGAACTTCTCAATCCGCCCGGTCTTGGGATTGCGCACGCTGAAAAACTTCTGGTGTTCGCGCATCGAGGTTTGCAGTACTTCGACTGGAAGTTCCATGAAATCATCGGCAATATCGCCCATCAGCACCACGGGCCATTCCACTAGCCCCGCGACCTCGGATAAAAGCCCTGCGTCGGCGACCACCTCTAAGCCCTGTGCAAAAGCCATGTTTTTTGCATCTTCCCAGATATGATCGGCACGCTCGGTTGCATCCAACATCACATAGGCTTTTTTCAGCGCCGCGCGGTATTGGTCAAAAGTATTAACGCCAAACTGGTCAGGTGCGTGAAAACGGTGTCCGGCAGTCAGATTACCCGCGGTAATACCATCCACATCGAAATTCACCACTTCCGCACCATCATCCGCAGATAAAACACATAAAATAGAATGTAACGGGCGTACCCAGCGCAAGCCACCTTCCCCCCAGCGCATGGATTTCGGCCACGGGAAGGAACGAATCACTTTGGGGATCACTTCGGCAATAATATCGCCCGCAGGCCGCCCTGACTTCTCGATCACCGCAAAATAGGTCTGACCCTTTTTGTCGTCACGTATTTCCAGCTGATCCACCGTCAGACCAACCCCGCGCAAAAAACCTTCCAAGGCCTTTTCAGGTACCCCAACACGCGGCCCTTTACGTTCTTCACGTACATTCGGGCTTTCAGCCAACAGACCTTCGATTGTCAGGCACAAACGGCGCGGCGTGGCAAAGCTTGCGGCACCATTATAAGTCAACCCCGCCTCTACCAGCGCATCGGTGACAAGCTTTTTCAGGTCTGCCGCCGCACGAGCCTGCATGCGCGCAGGGATTTCTTCGGAAAACAGTTCTAACAACAGGTCAGCCATGATTATTCACTTCTTGATTTTTGATGCCAGACATAGGCGCGACCATCGTCGTAAACGGCAATCACACGGTCAATACCGGGCTGGATGTCTTTTTCGCCAACAAAGGCAATCGCGGTACCTGTCGCCAAATCATTGTGCAAACTATCCGCATCAAAACAATCCAATGCGGTGGCGGCAGGGTCAGGGGTATCGTGGGTTTGATAAGTCTCTGTTAACAAACCATATGATAATTCGGTTTTGAAACAACCGCGAAATGTCATCGGGTCAGATACAGCCGCAACCACCCGAAGGTCTTCAACCGCAATAGGCTCTGCTTTTAGGCCAGTATAAGGTTGCAAGCGAATGATTGTATCAATCGGTTCAAGTGCCGCCGGCACCACTGCTGGCACCGCTTGACCAGATGGCTCTACTTTGCTTTCTTGAATAACCGTCGTATTATCTATTTCTTCAATAATAATAGTCTGCCGATCAGGGCAGCCTTCAGGCAAGTCATTACCGCTGAATTCCGCTTCACCACACGTGTTGATCTGGCGCCACATAAAAGCACGCCCGTCAGGGTATTGCGCCACATACGTGTTAAAGCCGTAAGGGCGGTTTTCATCCAACAGAACCGCCGTCGCATTGCCGGTTTCCAGATCACTGGTTATTTCTTTTGCATTAAAACAATCAAAAAATCGCGGCGCACGTAATGGGGTCGCTTCGGTCTTATATGTGTCTGACGCCACATAGTCCCAATTAACTTTGAAACATGCCCGCATTTTCAACGGGGATGTATCTGCATCAATGCCAGCGTATTGCGAAACTGACAGCGCATTTTCATAAGAGACCACTTCGATCACATCTGAAACTGTCCTGTAATAGGCCCGTTCAATAGAATACCACAGGCCGGCCCCAGCAATCAGGGCAATGCCAATCAACCCAATAACTATTGCTTTACCATTCATGCAGCAGCCCCGCCCGCATCCGTTAGCACAAAGGCATCGGCACAGAGTTTTGCCAACGCGCGCACACGCCCGATATAGGCTTGGCGTTCAGTGACCGAGATCACTCCGCGCGCGTCCAGCAGGTTAAACAGATGGCTGGCTTTGATGCACTGGTCATAAGCTGGATGCACCATAATGATTTTTTTACCTGTTTTGGGGTCCTCATGGGCCGCGTCTAGAATACGCGCACATTCGGCTTCGGCATCCTTAAAGTGCTGCAACAAAATATCCGTATCGGCCATATCAAAGTTCCAGCGCGAATATTCCTGCTCTGTCTGCTTGAAAATATCACCATATGTCAGCGGGATCGGCGCATCAGGCGCATTGAACGGCATGTCCATCACATGATCGACACCCAAAACATACATTGCCAACCGTTCCAACCCGTAGGTCAGCTCACCCGAGACAGGTTTGCAGTCATACCCGCCGACCT
>CAXMSA010000028.1:9455-24854 GCA_964195605.1 uncultured Amylibacter sp. | reverse complement strand
CGCTTGGTTTTGTTGCCTTTATCGAAAGCTCGGTCTTTGCCATTCCGCCGGATGTTTTGCTGATCCCTTTGGTTCTGGCCACCCCACACCGCGCATGGTTGATCGCGGGTATCTGCACCATCACAAGTGTTTTGGGCGGCGGTTTAGGCTATTATATAGGGGCCGAGTTGTTTGATGTCGTTGGCCAACCCTTGCTGGAGTTCTACGGCAAGATGGATCAGTTCGACGCCTTCAAGCAACGTTTCAACGCATACGGCCACTGGGCGGTTCTGTTCGCAGGCGTCACCCCGTTCCCTTATAAAGTCATAACCATCACCTCAGGTGCCACAGGCCTGCCGTTTGCCCAGTTTATGATCTGGTCACTCATCGCACGTGCGTTACGCTTCTTTATCGTCGCCGCCCTCCTGTGGAAATTTGGCGCACCTATCAAGGATTTCATTGAAAAACGTCTGGGACTGGTCTTTACCGTGTTTATCGTGCTTCTAATCGGAACCTTTTACCTAGTGAAATATCTATGACCCGCAACACCCTGATCCTGTTCGCCACCTTGGGCTCTATTGCCCTGTTGGGCGGCGCCTTTGCCTTTCAACACTTCGGCGGTATGTCGCCGTGTAAAATGTGCCTATGGCAACGCTGGCCCCATGCAGCGGCCATTACTATCGGGATTGTAGCCCTTGCCACCGGCCGACGTGAACTGGCCATCCTGGGCATGCTGGCGGCCCTGACCACAGCAGGTATCGGGGTCTATCACGCAGGCGTTGAGCAAATGTGGTGGCAAGGCCCGACAACATGCACATCAGGCTCAATATCAGGCCTCAGTACCGATGACCTGCTGGCACAGATCATGAGCGCACCTGTCGTGCGTTGTGACGAAATTGCATGGTCAATGTTTGGCATAAGCATGGCTGCATGGAATGCAATCTTGTCGTTCATTCTTGCAGGTATTTGGTTCAAAGCCGCCAAAGATTAGTTTTTTTGTTTTGAGGGAAAGGACGATGCTGCTCCTCGAGGGGAGAGAGGGTTGCAGCATCTGCGTCACCAAGGCCAGTCCGAGGGATGCAAGGTCGTAAAATCAACCTGTCCTGCTATTAATATATGTTGGCAAAAAAAGATTTCCAGTAGATTAAAATCCATCGGCGGATTTACGCTTCCAACTCTGCATCCCAATAAAGGTAATCCATCCAGCTTTGATGCATGAAGTTTGGCGGAAACTTTCTTCCTGCGTTCAACAGTTCAGACGGGCTGGGTTCACGTACTGGCTTGTGCAATTGCATATGCGCTTCTTTTACCGTTTTCGCCCCTTTGCGCAGGTTGCACGGGCTACAAGAGGCCACCACATTTTGCCATGTGGTCTTGCCACCGCGTGCCCTTGGGATCACATGATCGAAGGTCATATCACCCATAGATCCACAGTACTGGCAGGTGAATTCATCGCGTAAAAACAGATTGAACCTTGTGAATGCGGTGGATTTCACCGGCTTCACATAATCCTTCAAAACAATCACTGACGGGATATTAATCTCTACGGAAGGCGAATGCACAACCTGATCATATTCCGCAATAATCGTCACCCGGTCGCAATAAGCCGCCTTCACAGCATCTTGCCAACTCCATAATGACAGCGGAAAATAAGAAAGCGGTCGAAAATCTGCATTCAAAACAAGTGATGGATATTGGCATAGCTTGCCCGGGCTACGCACAAAATTCTCAGAAAATTCTGTATTCATACTGCAATAGAGTTCCTGTTCTGCTTTGTCGTTTAATTGACACCAGAACGGGACATCCCGCCCCAGTATGCTTTCCACTATATAGAGGGGCTTAGACCTGACAACCCCCTATATGGTGATAGCAGCAGACGGATTATTTTGACCTGCCCAGATTTTTGATAGAATTCTGCCCCAAAACAATACGCCGCTTCGCCCCAGGGGCTATCACTTGGCTCTTCACAGCGGGCTGTATCTGTGCGGCAGGTGATGTTGGGGCCGCGGAATATTGCACATCAGGTGTTGTCGGATAAGCGATCATGCCTAGGCGTATGATGCTCACAAACATCATTGCAGAGGTTAAAGTGGTTTTAAAAACCGAATTGAAAATCGTCATTAACATCGGCCAGCCCTTTTGCATCTTTCGGGCAATAAAACTTGTTTTTATGGCAAAATTTGGACGTATCGCCGCCAAAAAAACGGGGCGGCATAAGCCACCCTGCAATAGTAGGTGTAATTAATCCAGAGTGGGGGTAAATACGCTTGCCCTATCTTTGCAAGTGATGCGCGATGAATTGCACCGCCAAGCCAAGCCCGTCAGGTGCAATGCCGTGCGCCATACCTTTTGACACATGTGTGGCCACATCAAATCCGTTTGACGTCAAAGCATCGGCGGCTTTACCCATATCGGTAGGCGGCACCACCATGTCCATGTCGCCATGGATCAATAAAACCGGCGGTTTGGTCAGCATTTCATCTTTCAAAGTTTCAGGCGCCAGCAAACGCCCCGAAAACCCGACAATCCCAGCCAGCGGATCAACACGACGCGGCCCCAGATGCAGAGCCATCATCGTGCCTTGGGAAAAGCCCACCAGCACCACACGATCAGGTGTCACACCTTCAGCCACCATTTGCGCATCCAGCCAGCCCTGAAATTGTGTCACGGATTTCAACATAACCTCACGTGCAAATTCTTCCGAGGTATTGTCCATCGACGGGATCGGAAACCATTCGCGCCCCATCGGGTTCATCATACATATGTTTGGCGCATGCGGTGATAAAAACGTGGTGTAAGGCAGGTGTTCGGCCATCGGTTGGGCCAGCCCGATCAGATCATCGCCATCAGCCCCGTAGCCGTGGATGAACACCACCAGATTGTCAGCGCGGCCTGATTTTGCCGCCTGTTTTTCAGTCTTTAAAGTCATGTACGTATTCCTTCACGATCTTTGGCAACTCGGTAATAGGCCCAAAGCAATCGCGCCGCAACCGCCCGCCATGGCGACCATGCCTCTGCCATTATATTAAACGCTTTTTCTGTAGGCCGTGCTTCCAGTTCAAACAATATCTTTGCGGCCTCCTGCAAGGCCAGATCACCTGCCGCAAACACATCCGCACGGCCCAGCGAAAACATCGCATAAATTTCGGCAGTCCATATACCGATGCCTTTTATTTCAATGAGTTGCGCAATCACCAACCGGGTCGGTGCGTTACGCATCGCAGCGTAATCCAGCCTGTTTTTTGCAAGTGATTTCACATATTTAATCTTGGGCCGTGACAAGCCGCATCCGCGTAAATCATCCACATCTGCCAAGTTTACATTTTCCGCAGATATAAGCTGCGCATCTTGCAACCGCTTCCAGATACTCGCCGCTGCCGCCACCGATATTTGCTGGCTGACAATCGCACCCAGCAAAGCTTCAAACCCGTCACCTTTCAAGCGCAAAGGCAATGCCCCCGTCAATTGCAAAGCCGCCGCAAATCGTGGCTCAATCTTCGCCAGATAAGCTGCCCCTTCGGTAACACAGGCGTCTGACGTGATTATGCGCCCTACCACGCTTGCGCCCGGACCCAAGACAGGGCTGCATCAACCGTGCCAACCACATGCGCGTCTGGCAGTTCGGGGCGATTTATCATCACCACAGGCAGGCCCAATTCACGTGCCGCATCCAGCTTGGAGCGGCTTTTTTGGCCGCCTGCGTTTTTGACTACCACCCATTCAATGCCCTTATCACGAAACAAAGCCACCTCATGGGCAATGGAAAACGGCGGGCTACCAATTATAAATTGACCATTAAAACCGGCAAGAACAGGCATTTTAGGCGGATCGATTACACGCGCCAGCAATCTACGCCCCTCAAGGCAGGAAAATTCCGGCAAAGTTTGCCGCCCTGTGCCCAAAAACACCGTCGCCCCAACAGGAATAATTTCGGTTATTTCCGCCACGCTATCAACAAAATGCCACTGATCACCCGCATCAGCCACCCATTCGGGGCGTTGTAAAATAACATGCGCCAAACCCAATTCCTTACAAACCATTGTCGCTGTTTTCGTCATCTTGCCCGCAAACGGATGGGTCGCATCAACCACGCCCTTGATATCATGCGCCAATAGATAATTGCGAAACCCCGACACCCCGCCAAAGCCGCCTTTGCGCGTGACCGCAGGTAGATCGGCAGGGCTACGTGTGACACCTGCCAAAGACGCAATTACATCCCTATCTTGCAATCCTTCCAAAAGCAGCCGCGCATCCGATGTGCCTGCCAAAACCAATAGTGTCATCCAGCCTGCCCCAGTATATTTCCAGCACGATCTATAACAACAATATCAACATGTTGTACCGTACTCTTCAACTGCTTTAAGACACGCAACCGCGCCTGTTGCGCTATCGCCTGCGCCAGGCCGTTTCCCGCCCGCGTCACGGCCTCCAGTGCTGTGTTTGCGTCTGAAACATCCGCTAGGCCTAGTGATAAAGACAGTTTATTTAGCGCCGTAAAATCGACCTGCGTGCGCGACGAATGCAAATCAACCGCACCTTGCGCCAGCTTGGTTATTTTGCCGATACCACCGCCAATGGTAACCCGTGGCACAGGGTGTTTTACCAGATATTTCAGCATACCACCGGCAAAATCCCCCATGTCCAACATCGCGTGATCAGGCAAACCAAACAACTCTTGCACCACTTTTTCCGAGGTCGCCCCGGTGCAGCCCGCAACATGCGCTTGTCCACCGGCCACAGCCACGTCAATGCCGCGATGAATAGAGGCAATCCAGGCGGCACAAGAAAACGGTCGCACAATCCCCGTAGTGCCCAATATCGACAGCCCCCCGACGATGCCAAGCCGTGGATTCCAAGTCTTTTTGGCAATTTCAGCCCCATGCGGAATAGAAACAGTCACACAAATATCCGCAGGCTGCCCATAAACCACCGCTTGCGCTTCAATCACCTGCGCAATCATCGCCCTTGGCACCGGGTTAATCGCAGGTTCGCCCACCGCTATTGGCAAACCCGCCTTGGTGATTGTGCCAACACCTTCGCCTGCCTTAAAAACAATGCCGCCATCACTGGCAGTAACCCGCGCAATAATCAGCGCACCATGGGTCACATCAGGGTCATCGCCCGCGTCTTTGGTAATGCCTACTTCGGCCCAGCCAGCGCCAACCTCTTGATATGTCAGCGGAAACACAGGCGTTTCGCCCTTCGGCAAGGTAATGCCCACCTCATGCGGAAACCCCGCACCCCACAACGCATCCAGCGCCGCTTTGGTCGCGGCGGTGGCACAGGCCCCTGTGGTCCAGCCACGGCGCAAATCCCCTGTTGGTTTCCTGCTCATAGGCGTGACTATAAGCACCAATTCGCCTGACGCCAATCACCCAATTTGGGTCGCGCCCTTACTTGGCAAAATGCGCCCACTCAGCCATAACACACCCATGACAGAAGCGAATCCCCTTCCCCCGAATGACTGGCCCGTATTGCAACCCGGTTGGGTCTGGCTATGTGGTGCTGGCCCCGGCGACCCCGGCCTGCTAACACTGCACGCATTAAACGCCCTGCGCCAAGCCGACGTGATCATTTATGACGCATTGGTCGACAGCCGCATCATGGACTGGGCAGGCAAAGACGCCGAAATGGTCTATGCAGGAAAACGCGGCGGCAAGCCCTCTGCTAAACAAAGCGACATCTCACTGCAATTGGTGAAAATGGCCAAAGCGGGCAAGCGGGTATTGCGCCTAAAGGGCGGCGACCCGTTCGTATTCGGGCGCGGCGGCGAAGAGGCGCAAACACTGGTGCAACACGGTGTTCCGATCCGCATTATACCCGGAATTTCCGCAGGTATTGGCGGTCTGGCCTATGCAGGCATCCCCGTCACCCACCGCGATGTAAACCAATCCGTAACCTTTATCACAGGTCACGATCAAAGCGGCGAAACCCCAAGTGCGTTAAACTGGCAGGCAATTTCCGATGGGTCTCAGGTCTTGGTGATCTATATGGGGATGAAACACATCGACCGTATCGTAGGCGAATTGCTGAAAGCCGGCCGCCCCGCATCAGAACCCGTGGCCGTTGTAACCCAGGCCACCACGCCCGATCAAAAAGTGCTGGAAACCAGCCTTGGTGCAGTGGTTGCCGATCTGGAAAAATCCGACATGTCGCCACCTGCCATCATCTGCGTTGGCCGCTCGGTGAAAATGCGCCAAGTGCTGGACTGGCAATCAATGATCGCAGGTGAAAAGCCCCGCGATCTTGATCCTTTGGGTCGTGGCAAACCCGCAGAGGCCAGATGAAAGGCTTGATCCTGACCGCACCAAACTCTGGCGGCGGCAAAACCACTCTAACCTTGGGCATATTACGCGCGATGAAGAGGCGCGGCATTGCCATGCGCTCGGGCAAAAGCGGCCCCGATTATATCGATCCACGCTTTCATGAAGCCGCAAGTGGCGCAGTTTGCGTTAACCTTGATGCATGGGCGATGTCGCCCGCGCGCATCCGTCATTTGGCCGCAGGCGACACCCCGATATTGATTGAGGGTGCGATGGGCCTGTTCGATGGCGCGCCGCCCGATGGCAAAGGGGCGACCGCAGACCTTGCCCGCATCCTTAACCTGCCTTGTGTGCTGATCTGTGACGTGTCCAAACAATCCCAGTCTGTCGCCGCCGTGGTCGAAGGTTTTTCGCGCCATGCGGGCGATGTAAACATTGCCGGCGTCATCCTGAACAAAGTTGGCAGCCCACGGCATGAGGCAATGCTGCGCCGTGCTCTTGCCCCCATTGGCCTGCCTATCTTGGGTGCGGTTTATCGTGATGCAAAACTTGAAACCCCATCACGCCATCTAGGGTTAGTACAGGCAAATGAGCGTAATGATCTTGAGGAATTTTTGGATTACTCTGCCATTACGGTCGAAAAATCAATAAATATTGATCATTTAGTATCACTATTTGAAGTGTCAGTTAAAACAGATCAAAACCCGCTTATTTTGCCACCTCCGGCACAATCCATCGCCATTGCATCTGATCAAGCCTTTGCATTCGCTTACCCGCACCTGCTAAGTGCTTGGCAAAAAGCTGGTGCGGAACTTTCATTTTTCTCACCGCTTGCAGATGAAGCCCCTGCCCCAAGCGATCTTGTGATCCTGCCCGGGGGGTATCCTGAATTACACGCAGGCAGGCTGGCGGCAAACCAGAAATTCATTGCAGGTATGCACAAAGCCAAAGCGGTTTATGGTGAGTGCGGCGGCTACATGGCAATGGGTGAAGGCTTGGTTGACGCACAAGGCAACCGTCACCAAATGTTGGGCCTGTTGCCGCTGGAAACCAGCTTTGCCAAGCGCAAACTGCATCTGGGTTACCGCAATCTGACCCCACAAGGCGGTCTGTGGGACATGCCGCTGAATGGACATGAGTTTCACTATGCCACCACGCTAAAAGCCGAAGGGCACCCGCTCTTTGTAGCCACTGACGCCGAAGATACAGCATTACCGCCTATGGGCCTGATTAACGGCCCCTATTTGGGTAGTTTCGCCCATGTTATTGACCGCGTGATTTAGCGCGAAAAGGGTACAATGTTATGATTGATTGCTGGCTTTAAGTCAGATACGTCATAATTCATGACCCATTCAGATAGCATCGCCAAACGCAACGTTACCATCCTTGTCATGGCGCAAGCTTTTCTAGGTGCGCAGATGCCGATTATCTTTGTGATCGGCGGTCTGGCCGGGCAATCCCTTGCCCATAACGCATTATGGGCCACCATGCCGATCTCGATGATTGTCTTCGGCTCGATGACTACCGCCCCGTGGCTGAGCTACATCATGCAACGTTACGGCCGCAAATCAGGCTTTCTGATCGGCACACTTGCCGGGGCCATTGGGGCTGCAATCAGCGCATATGGGCTTTATACCGCGTCATTCAACTTGTTTCTTCTGGGCAGCTATTGTTCCGGCATCTACATGTCTTCGCAAGGTTTTTTCCGCTTTGCCGCCGCCGACACAGCATCTGAGGCCTTTCGCCCGAAAGCCATTTCATACGTCATGGCAGGCGGTCTGGCCTCGGCCATCATTGGCCCGCAACTGGTTAAACTGACCGCTGACAGCTTTATAATCCCGTTTTTCGGCGGCTATATGGCGGTTCTGGCGATCAACCTGCTTGGTTCATTTTTGTTCTTCTATCTGAAAATTCCCACACCAGAGGCCCCCAGCCCAACCGCCCCAAAGGGTCGTTCACGCATGGAGCTACTGAAAACCCCGCGCATTGCAGTGGCAATCATTTGTGCAATGGTATCCTATTCGCTGATGAACCTAGTGATGACTTCTACCCCTTTAGCTGTTGTCGGTTGCGGTTTCACCCAGAACAACGCCGCCGATATCGTCATGGCCCATGTACTAGGCATGTATATCCCCAGCTTTTTCACCGGCTCTTTAATTGTGCGCTTTGGAGCTGAAAAAATAATCGCCCTTGGCCTGACCATTCTGGCAAGCGCAGGCATCGTCAACATGGCTGGGCTTGAGCTTGGCAACTTCTTTGGCGGCCTGATCCTGCTGGGCATTGGTTGGAACTTTGGCTTTATCGGGGCAACCACAATGCTGACCAGCAGCCACGCCTCCGAAGAACGTGGACGCGTGCAGGGCATGAATGATTTTCTGGTTTTCGGCACCGTGACCTTAGGCTCACTATCTTCAGGTTTCCTGATGAACGGCTTTGGCGACAACCCCGCCGAGGGCTGGGCTGCGGTCAATACCGCAATGGTACCGCTGTTGCTTGTGGCCGGTCTCGCGTTGGTTTGGCTGGTCAATCACACCCGCAGGATACCAGTCTAGAACCGACCTGTTACAGACTTCCATAATAGCTTGATTTTCTTATTAAACTCAGCCGCTTCCAGACCGCCTGCGGCAACCAGTTCAGGTGATCTGGCCGCCAGTTTCAAAGTATATTCCGCCATCCATCCAGCACGCAACGCGGCACCTGTAGATTTCGGCATACCCTTGGCTGCCTTTAACCGCGCCAAGGCCGTTTGCGCCAAGGCAGAAACACCATCAGGCGTGCCATCAACCAGCGGGTATTTCTGTGCATTTTCCAGCGCGGGAATAGCCCGAAACAAGGCAGCAACCCCAGCTGCAGACCCAAAATCCATAATCGCAATGCGGTGTTCTTCCGCCGCACCCAAGGCCTGAGCCGCCAGCCATATCAACCCCGCAGAGGTGTCACTGATATACTGATCCATCGCCGCCTGATCTTTGTGCGGTTCTTTGTAAATATCCCAGCGCCGCGCCTCAATCAGCGCATCAAACGCGGCGCGATCAAGCCCTTTATCGGCGATTAAGGCTGCAAGCGGTGTGACCACCTCATGCCGGCGCACATCGCCGCCGCCATAAATCTCTTCTATCGCATCGGCCCACCATTGCAGACGCATTTCCGCGATCATCGCCTCTTTTGTTACCCAAGGTGCGCGTACCACTTCGAGATTAAACGCATAAAGCACCATCAACGCGCCTCGGTCATCGGGACGCGCTGTCATTGCCGATAAAAACCGATCCGGATCACCGCGCTCTACCAGTTCTGCACAGGCTTCAACGCTCATGCAGGTTTCACCCCGTCACGGATAAGCTTCCAGTTAATCGCATCCAGCAGGGCTTCAAAAGACGCGTCCACAATGTTTGCTGATACGCCCACGGTCGACCAGTGCTGCCCCTGCCCGTCTTGGCTGTCGATGATCACACGGGTCACAGCCTCGGTACCGCCATTGGTAATTCGCACCTTGAAATCAACCAGTTTCATATCGTCAATCACCGTCTGATACGGCCCCAGATCCTTACCCAAGGCCCGTGACAACGCATTTATCGGCCCGCTATCCACCCCGTTTTTATCCATACTTTGCGACACTGACATGACCTTGCGATCACCAATTTTCGCCACCACCACGGCCTCTGAAATACTGACCATTTTGTTGTATTTATTCTTACGCCGCTCCACCGTCACACGGTAGCGTTTCACTTTGAAAAACGTCGGTAATTCGCCCAAAACCTTACGTGCCAGCAGCTCGAACGAAGCCTGCGCACTGTCATAAGCATAGCCTTCGTCCTCGCGTTGTTTGACCTTGTCCAAAATCAAATTCAGGCGCGGATCACCTTTGGGCACATCAATCCCCATGCCTTCCAGACGGCTGCGCAAATTGGATTGCCCCGCCTGATTGGACATCGGAATTATGCGTTTATTTCCAACTATTTCAGGGTCGATATGTTCATAAGTCGTAGGGTCTTTCAGAATCGCAGACGCATGCAACCCCGCTTTATGTGCGAATGCCGATGCCCCGACATAGGCCGCCTGTTTTTGCGGCACACGGTTCAAAATATCGTCCAGCATGCGGCTAAGGGCGGTCAGGTCTTGCAGGCCGTCAAGTGTCACGCCTGTTTCATAAAGGCTTGCATAGGGCTCTTTTAACAAAAGTGTCGGGATCAGCGTGGTCAGGTTGGCATTGCCGCAACGCTCACCAAGGCCATTGAGTGTACCTTGAATTTGCCGCGCCCCCGCATCCACCGCCGCCAATGTATTGGCCACCGCATGTTCGGTGTCGTTATGGGTGTGAATACCCAGATGATTACTGGGAATTCCCGCCGCGATCACCGCTTTGGTGGCAATATGCACCTGTGCGGGCAAAGCCCCGCCATTGGTATCACACAACACCACCCAACGCGCCCCCGCATCATAAGCCGCCTTCGCCGCTTTCAGGGTATATTCAGGGTTGGATTTATAGCCATCAAAGAAATGTTCGCAGTCAAACAGGGCTTCACGACCTTGAGCAACAATATGTTTGATCGAGGCCACGATGTTTTCGATATTCTCGTCAAGCGTGATGCCCAAAGCGGTTGTCACATGAAAATCATGGGTCTTGCCAACCAGACAGACCGCGGGCGTGTTGGCATTCAACACAGCCGCCAGCACATCATCATTGGCCGCAGAACGCCCCGACCGTTTGGTCATGCCGAATGCGGTGAACGTGGCTTTCAATTTCGGTGCTGCATCAAAAAAGTCGCTGTCGGTGGGGTTAGCCCCCGGCCAACCGCCTTCGACATAATCGATACCAAGCGCATCGAGGGCTTTGGCAATGCGCAGTTTGTCTTTAACAGTAAAATCCACGCCTTGGGTTTGTTGACCGTCGCGAAGTGTTGTGTCGAAAAGAGTGAGGCGTTCAACGGTCATTCTAACTGCCCCCAATCGCCAATGTTCTCGTTTGTATAGTCAATCATCCATATTGTGCCTTCAGGGCCATCCGAAAGCATAATACCAATTGATCCCAAACCGTCTCTGATTTCATCTGCTCGAGCAAAGTTCTTCGACTTTTTAGCAGTCACTCGTTTCTCAATCCAATACTCTACCTTCTGAACAAACTCTTCTGTTGGAGAATCAGGATTCTCGTCATGCCAGCTATTTGGTTCTCTGGTTAACAGACCAAGCAGATTGGCAGAGGCAACAAATCTCGCAGCTCCATTGCCATCAACATCAATGTTTTTCTGTAGTTCGTGTAATTTTGAAATTGCCAGCGGAGTGTTTAGATCGCTCGCTAGCGCATCAACGACTTCTGGCCAAGGCTCATCAGTTACATTTACAGGTTTTGACCAATCTCTCCATTTTTGCAATGTCTTCTCCGCCTGTTTCGCCTTCTTATCCGTCCAATCCATCGGCTTGGAATAATGGGTGCTCAAAAACACAAACCGAATAACTTCCCCCGGATATCCCTGATCCAACAACTCCCTTACCGAAAAGAAATTGCCCAAAGACTTGGACATTTTCTTGCCTTCAACCTGCAACATCTCGTTATGCATCCAGACTTTCGCAAACGTATTTTCACCACAGCAAGCACAGCTTTGTGCGATCTCATTCTCGTGGTGCGGGAACTGCAGATCGAGGCCGCCGCCGTGAATATCGAACGTCTCGCCAAACAGCGCACGTGACATGGCCGAACATTCGATATGCCACCCGGGGCGACCGTAGCCCCAAGGGCTGTCCCAACCGGGTTGCACGCCTGATGAGGGTTTCCACAACACAAAATCCATCGGATTACGTTTGTAAGGTGCCACTTCCACCCGTGCGCCTGCAATCATATCGTCAACCGAGCGGCCAGACAAAGCACCGTAATGCTTATATGAATTCACATCGAACAGCGCATGGCCCTCGGCCTCATACGCGTGGCCCTTGGCGATCAGCTCTTCAATCATCGAAATCATCTGCGGGATGTATTCCGTTGCACGCGGCATTTCATTAGGCTCCAACGCCCCCAACGCCCCCATATCATCCAGAAACCACCCTATCGTCTCATCCGTTATATCGCGGATAGACCGTCCGGTTTCCTCAGCCTTGGCGTTGATCTTATCGTCCACATCCGTAAAATTTCGCGCGTAAGTCACGTGATCTTTCCCGTACTCATGACACAACAAACGGTACAAAACATCAAACACCACCACAGGGCGCGCATTGCCGATAATGTGGATGTAGTCGTAAACCGTCGGCCCGCAGACATACATGCGCACGTTATTGGCATCCAAAGGTTTGAAAACTTCTTTGGTTTTTGTCTTGGTATTATAAAGCTTGATCTCGGTCATAGGGCTCTCTTAAGGCTTATCCCCGCGGGCCTATCACTTACTTACTGTTATGGAAATAAAGAACGGCCCGCGTGATGTCTCAGCAGGGTGTAATAATGCAACAAATGATGCAACGTGTTCTCATGAAAAGCACCTTAGAGCGAAGCTGCCATGATTGGCAAGCCCCTAAGCGGCAGCTTTCTGTTTGCTTCTGTGCTTGAAAAAAGACCAGATGATAATACCGAAATAGGCCAAATCAATGGCCACAAGGCTGGACCACGGGTAGGTCAGTAACATCGCCACAAGCACTGCAAACCCTAGCAGAATATAGGTGATACGCCTGTGCCGCACCGTTGTGGTCTTGAATGAATAGGTCGGTATGCGGCTGACCAGAAGCACCCCGATAGCGGCCATATAAAGTGCGATCAGCCCGGCATATGTCTGCACTTCATTTGGCCAAAGAAACGACAGGAACATCGGCAGTAAAACCAGCATCGCACCTGCCGGGGCCGGTACGCCAGTGAAATACTCGCCAGTGCCGTCGGTTTCAGATTTGCTGTCCGCATTGAACCGCGCAAGACGCATAACGCAGCACACCGCAAAGAATAAAACCGCAATCCAGCCCGCACGTTTCAAATCCTGTAACGCCCAAGCATAGATCACCAAGGCCGGGGCCACGCCGAAGTTGGCGAAATCCGCCAGACTGTCCAGCTCTGCCCCCAATTGGCTTTCAGAGTTCATATAACGCGCAATCCGCCCGTCCAACCCATCCAGAATACAGGCCAGCAGGATCAGATACACCGCCCCGACAAAATTGTCCTGAAACGCAAAACGAATGGCCGTCAGACCAGCACAAATCGCCCCGACCGTGATCAGGTTGGGCAACAGTGACATCAACGGCAGTTCGCGGTCAGCTTTTTGCGCGTTTTCGTTTTTCTGAACCAGTTTAACCATGTGTTATTCTTCCCGTCCCTGTCGTGGTGCATCCTTTGATGTCAGATCAGCCAACACTGTTTCGCCTGCAATCATAGTCTGGCCCAAAGCCACCAACGGGTTAACGCCTTCTGGCAGGTATACATCCAGACGTGAGCCAAAACGGATCAACCCGAACCGTTCCCCTGTGCGCAGGCTTTGGCCCTTTTGTACGAAGCCCAAAATACGTCGCGCCACCAGCCCGGCTATTTGCACCACCACCAATTGGCGCCCGTCCGCCATCTCGATACACATCGAACTGCGCTCATTGTCAGAACTCGCTTTATCCAGCGATGCATTCAAAAACTTGCCCGGCCGATAAGCCAAAGCCTTGACCGTGCCAGCAATTGGCGCGCGGTTGATATGGCAGTTAAAGACGCTCATAAACACCGATACCCGCAACAACGGGTCAGACCCCACGCCCAATTCCTCTGGCGGGACAGCCATCTCGATCAATGATACCATCCCGTCTGCAGGGCTGATGATCAGCCCTTCGCGGGTAGGAACAGAGCGTTTCGGGTCTCTGAAAAAGTAATAGCACCAGATGGTTAGAATAACGCCAATCCAGCCCAGCACATTTGAGATCCAGAACAGGACCAATGTAATCGCGGCGAAAACACCGACAAATTTCAAACCTTCTTTGTGCATTGGTTTCACGAAGGTGCTTAACATACTGACTGACACTGAAATTTCTACCCTTATTATAAAAGCGACATAAATGACGCAAATGGACAAGCTCTCTTCTCGTAACTAAGCCCAAATCAATATATGATTGAACTTAACTGGATGACAGCCCTGATTTCTTACACCATTGGCGCTGGCCGTGGCCGTGCTGCGCGTGGTTCCCCCCGTTTTTGCTGAAAAACCAACAATCTTCAAGCAAAATCAAGGAAATCCGAATGTCTGGAAACAAAACCCAAAGAACTGGTGGCCGCGCAGCCCGTCAAGCGATGCGTGCCGCCCCTTTAGCAGATCACATCCGCCCCATCCGTGCGGGCATGGAAGGTGGCACATACAAACCCCTTTCTGAACGCGATATGCAACGTATCCATGAGACCGCCCTGCAAGCCCTGGAAACCATAGGCTTTGCCGATGCACCACCCAGCGGTGTGGAAATAATGGTCAAAGCGGGTGCCATATTAGGCAACGATAACCGTCTGCGCTTCCCGCGTGCTTTGGTCGAAGACATGCTCGCCAAGGCCGCGAAACAGGTGACACTTTACAGCCGTGACGGCAAAAACGATCTGCAAGTTTACGGCAACCGCGTACATTACGGCACTGCGGGTGCGGCTGTGCATCTGGTCGATGTAGAACACAATGAATACCGTGAATGCACCGTGCAGGATCTGCATGATGCGGCCAGAATTATGGATCGTCTGGACAATGTACATTTCTTTCAACGTCCCATGGTTTGTCGTGATATTCCAGACAATTACGAGATGGACCTAAACACAGTTTATGCCGCATGTTCCGGAACAACCAAGCATATTGGCACCAGTTTCACAGAACCGTCATTCGTTCCCGGTGCGCTGGAAATGGTCTACCAGATTGCAGGCGGGGAAGCCGCTTACCGCGCACGCCCATTCATTTCAAACTCCAACTGTTTCGTTGTCCCACCGATGAAATTTGCAACCGAGTCTTGCGAAGTGATGGAACAAATCATACGGGGCGGCATGCCGGTCTTGCTGCTTTCGGCCGGTATGGCAGGTGCGACCACACCTTCAACCATCGCGGGTGCTATTGCACAGGCCTCAGCCGAATGCCTTGCAGGGCTTATCTATGTCAATGCTATCAAACCGGGTCATCCGGCAATATTCGGCACATGGCCGTTCGGTTTGGACTTGCGCACTGGGGCCATGTCCATAGGGTCCGGC
>CAXMSA010000028.1:0-9445 GCA_964195605.1 uncultured Amylibacter sp. | reverse complement strand
GTCCGGCGAACAGGCACTTTTAACGGCAGGTTGTGCCCAAATGCATAAATTCTACGGTGTTCCGGGCGGGGCCGCGGCTGGTGCGTCTGACGCCAAAATGCCCGACATGCAGGCTGGATGGGAACAGATGTGTTCAAATGTCATGGCCGGCCTTTCCGGTTTAAACATGGTTTACGAGGCTGCTGGCATGCATGCGTCATTGCTGGGCTTTTGTCTGGAATCCCTGATCCTGTCGGATGATCTGATCGGCCAGGCCCAACGTTGTGTGCGCGGTATTGAGGTTACCGATGAAACCTTGGCGCTGGATCAGATAGCAGATGTCTGTCTGAATGGCCCCGGGCACTATCTGGGCACAGATCAGACCCTTAGCCGGATGGAAGCCGATTATGTGTATCCAACCCATGGGGATCGTACATCACCGAAAGAGTGGGTTGAGAAGGGCAAGCCAGATCTGATCGAGAATGCGATCAAGTTGAAAAATGAGATACTGGCGGAACGCTCAAACGCACTGTTTGATCTGGAGTTGGATATGGCTTTGCGCAAGAATTTCACCATTCATTTGAAACGGATGTAATCTATGCGTAGGGTGTGTGCTTTGCACGCACCGTTTGTTTCGCATGACGCGGTGCGTGCAAGAGTATATCCCCTTGTTCGGCCATATAATTACAATCGGCAGGCCTGCCTACCTTATAACCTACATATCCTAATGAAACATAAAACCCCGCCACCAAGTGAATGGCGACGGGGCTAAAACGCGTATTTATATCAATATCTTAGAAACAAGCCTCAAACAAAGCCCGTGTATTCTCGTAAGTCATCTCAATCGGGTTACCACCGGTACTTGGATCGTTCAGGGCTTCTTTGGTCAAGAGATCAATGTCAGGGTCTTTGACACCCAGTTCGGTTAGATTTTTCGGGATGTTCAGGCTGTCATTCAGATCAGATACAAAGTTGTAGAACCCGTCAAAGCCGCCTTCAATGCCCAGATAGTTCGCAGCGTCCCCAAGAATACCTTCAACTGCAGAACGGTTGTATTTCAGCACTTCCAGCATCACCACAGCGTTGGTGGTGCCGTGGTGCGTGTGGTGCATAGCACCTATAGGATGGCTTAGCGCATGAATGGCGCCAAGGCCTTTTTGAAAGCCTGTTGCCCCCATTATGGCAGCAGACATCATATGGCCGCGTGCTTCAATATCCGTGCCGTCCGCATAAACCTTCGGCAGGTTTTCCTTGACCAGACGCATACCTTCTAGTGCCATGCCTTGCGACATCGGGTGGTAATGCGGTGAACAGAACGCTTCCAGACAATGGGCAAACGCGTCCATGCCAGTACCTGCGGTAATGAAAGCAGGCATGCCTACGGTCAGTTCCGGATCACAAATCACCACTGCGGGCAAAATCTTCGGGTGGAAGATGATCTTTTTCTGATGGGTTTCAGAATTGGTGATCACCGATGCACGGCCCACTTCAGAGCCAGTGCCAGCCGTGGTTGGAACAGCCACGATCGGGGCTATGGCATCGCTGTCTGCGCGTGTCCACCAGTCTCCAACATCCTCAAAGTCCCACAACGGGCGGGTTTGGCCTGCCATGAATGCAATGACCTTGCCCAGATCAAGACCGGAGCCGCCACCAAAGGCGATCACACCGTCATGGCCGCCTGCGCGGTACACCTTCAGGCCGGCCTCAACATTGTCGCCGGTTGGGTTTGGGTCAACTTCCGAGAACATCGCGCGGCCAAGGCCAGCGGCATCCATCAAATCGAGTGTCGATTGGGTAACAGGCAGGTTTGCCAAGCCCTTGTCAGTGACCAAGAGCGGTTTTTTCATACCAGCGACAGCACATGCATCTGCTATTTCGGATATGCGTCCTGCGCCAAAGCGGATTGCGGTCGGGTATGACCAGTTTGCTATAAGTGTCATGGAACTAAGCCTTTTTGATGTGATAGGATTTCGGGCGTGTCAGGTTGTGATAGCCAATCACAGAAAGGCCACCGCCACGTCCGGTATTTTTACAGCCTGTCCAGCACAATGCAGGATCAAGATAGTCGCAACGATTGGTGAAAACCGTGCCAGTTTCCAACTGATCAGCAATCGCTTCGGCGCGGTCGTAATCGCGTGTCCACAAGGATGCGGTCAGGCCGAACTCACTGTCATTTATCAACGCAATCGCTTGCGCATCGTCTTTGACTTTCATAATGCCAACAATCGGGCCGAAACTTTCGTCGCGCATCACCCGCATATCATGGGTTACATCCACTAGGATTTGCGGCATCAGGTAAGCGTCATGATCGTTCGGGAATAATGCCGGATCGATCAAGGCAGTAGCCCCCTCTGCAATTGCTTCCGCGGTTTGTGCGCGTACTTCGTCTGCAAAGCGTACATGTGCCATCGGGCCAAGGGTGGTTTCAGGGTTCAACGGATCGCCCAGTTTGTAACCGTTCACAATTGCCACGGCTTTTTCGACGAAAGCATCATACTGGCTTTCAACCACGTAAATTCGCTCTATGCCGCAACAGCATTGGCCTGAATTAAACATCGCACCATCGATGAGCGTATCCACAGCGGCATCAAGGTCTGCGTCTTCCATGACATAGCCCGGGTCTTTGCCGCCAAGCTCTGTGCCTACAGCGGTGAATGTGCCGGCTGCGGCTGTTTCCATCGCCCGTCCGCCACCGACAGAGCCAGTGAAGTTCACAAAGCCAAAGGATTTAGCCGCGATCAGGGCAGAGGTTGTGCCGTGGTCAAGGAACATGTTTTGGAACACATCTTCCGGAATGCCCACAGAATGGAATGCCACGGCCATGCGTTCACCCACCAACAGGGTTTGCGACGCATGTTTTAGCATCACCGCATTGCCCGCGATCAGTGCAGGTGCGACCGTATTTATAGCTGTCATATAGGGGTAGTTCCAAGGGGCTACCACCAGCACCACGCCGTGGGGGACGCGTTTGATCTTGCGCACGAAGGCATTGCTGTCTTCGACAATGATCGGGGCCAGAGCATCGACCGCGATGTCGGCCATATGGCTGGCACGTTCGTTAAAGCCGCCAAATTCGCCACCATAACGCACAGGCCGGCCCATTTGATGCGCCAATTCGGTGACGATCCCGTCATTCATGTCACCAACAGCGGCAATACCTGCCCGCACCAATGATATACGCTCTTCCAGAGGCCGTGCCGCCCAAGCCACTTGCGCCGCATTGGCCCGCAAAACAGCTTCATTTGCAGCGTCCTGCGTTAGCGCAGGGCGTTCAGCATAAAGTGACCCATCAATGGGCGAGATACATTTTACAGTGTTTGTCATTGTTATACTCTTTCAAATCCGCGTGCGATTTCATAATCGGTCACGACCTTGTCAAATTCTTCCAGTTCCCATTCAGCGGCACGGGTGTAGTGGTCGACCACATCATCGCCCAAAGCCTCACGCAGCATCGCTGAGCTTTTCAGCGTGTCTTTTGCGTCGCGTAGGTTTTGCGGGATATAGCCGCCCTTGCCCTCATATGCATCGCCTTCGGAAGGTGGATCAAGCGGCTCTTTATCTTCAATGCCCTTGATGCCTGCGGCTAATTGCACCGCCATTGCCAAGTAAGGGTTCATATCTGAACCAGGGATGCGGCATTCGATCCGAACGGCTTTGCTGCCTGCGGCACACAAACGGAAACCAGCGGTACGATTATCCACTGACCAGATCGTGCGTGTGGGTGCGAATGAGCCCTTTGAAAAGCGTTTGTAGCTGTTGATGTACGGTGCCAGAAAATACATGTAGTCAGGTGCGTATTTCAGCAAGCCACCCATATAATCGCGCATCAGTTGGGACATGCCAAGTTCTGCGTCTTTATCATAAAACGCAGGTTTGCCGTCTTTCCACAAAGACTGGTGCACATGGGACGATGAGCCCACACGGTTCTGATCCCATTTCGGCAGGAAGGTTACCGCATGGCCCTGCCCCCAGGCGATTTCCTTGATCGCGTGTTTGGCGATGGTGTGGTGATCTGCCGTATCCATGGCCGTGCCGTATTTGATATTCAGCTCTTCCTGACCCGCTTCCGCTTCACCTTTGGTACCCTCGATTGGCAGGCCTGCGGCGTATAGATGATTGCGGATCGGGCGCATGATATGTTCTTCTTTGGTGGTCTGGAAGATGTGGTAATCTTCATTATAACCACTGATCGGTTCCATATCGCGAAAACCCGACTTGCGGATCTCATCAAAGCTTTTGGCAAAGATGAAAAATTCCAACTCGGTTGCCATCATCGGGTCGAACCCCATATCGGCCAGACGTGCAATTTGCTTTTTCAGCACTGCGCGCGGCGAATGCGACACGGGTTCATGGGTGTTGTGATCCAAGACATCACACAGGATCATCACAGTGCCTTCTAGCCACGGCACCGAGCGTAATGTGGCCATGTCAGGCTTCATCACATAATCGCCATAACCGCTTTCCCAGCTGGTTGAGGCATAGCCGTCAGGTGTGGCCATTTCCAGATCAGTTGCCAGCAGATAATTGCAACAATGGGTTTCTTCCCAGCCGCCGTCTACAAAATGCTGTGCCACAAAGCGTTTGCCCATCAGGCGGCCTTGCATATCGATAATACAGACCAAAACTGTATCAATGGTGCCGTCCGCAACTTGCGATTTCAGCGTGTCAAAACTTAGAATTCCAGACATGTGCGTTCCTATTGATGTTAAGAGTATTAAGGGTGCGAAGCGTCGCCCCCGGATTGATGTTTAGCCTATCGGGTTAAGCATTTCATGCGGCCCCCGCGGGCGATATATCCTCGTTTATTTGGTTCAAAGCAGTGGTTAGCAAATCTGCCAACATCTGCGCAATCTTAGCTTGTTCTTGGGGCGTTTCAATCAGGTCATTACAGATCTCAATCATCACGTTAATCAGACCGTTACGCGTCCCGTGCAATTCCAATGTATGGGCAACATCATCAGCTTTTGAATACGGCTCGTTCAAGGCAAATTTCAACCCCATGGCCCCGTTGGAAAGATCGGTCATGGCCTGCGCCAAGCGCGCATCCCTATCATGAATTATGCCAATATCAGTCATGCGTTTTTCGCCATTAAAAACGCGGGTAAAGCTGTGTATTGTGACCAGAACAGGCGGGGATGAAAAAGATTTAAGAGTGTTGGCAAGCACCAGTGTGAAAGGTTCATAAATCGTTTCAACCCGCTCTTTTTGTGCCGCCATTGATAGAGCGGCATTGCCCGGAATATTGATTTTTTCACTGACGGCGCGTATCGCGCCCATCGCTGTCGGTGGCCTGTTGCAGTCATATACCAAGCGCGAAACCGTGCCGACCACAGCGCGGGCATCCAGTATTTTGCTCATCTGTTCTGTCACTGATTGCGCACCGGGGTCCCAAGCGGCATGCGAAATCTTGGCCGCATCCGTCAGGCCAAGTCCGGCGTAGCGATCAGGGATATGATTGCTGGCGTGTTCGCACACCAACAATACCCGCGTGCGCCCTTTGGGGTTTATCACAGCGGCAGAAAGCTCGGCCCTTTCAGGCATGGGATTAGACATGGCAAGTTTTGACAAACTGATTCCCCAATCATCAACTTTGTAAAATTCTCTTCAGTTAAGGGCAGCCTGTCAATTTATTTCTGTTAATTCTTCTTCAATTCAGCGTAATCTGTCGATATACACACACTTGGGAGGCAAATAATGCTATCAGGAACTATCTCGGAACGATTACAGGTAAAGTTTGACACTTTGACCCGTGCAGAACGCCAACTTGCAGATGCAATAATGGAAAACTATCCAGTATCTGGCTTGGGCTCGATCACCAGTGTTGCACATAAGGCCGATGTATCCACACCTACGGTTGCACGTTTGGTGCAAAAACTGAATTTCAAAGGTTTCCCCGAGTTTCAGGAACAATTACGTAAAGAACTGGAAGCAAAGATATCAGGGCCGATTGCAAAGCATGACAAATGGGCCGGTGACGCACCTGACGCGCATATCCTGAACCGTTTCACCGATGCGGTGATGCAAAATATCAAGAAATCACTGGCCCAGATCAACCCGAAAACTTTTGACGAAACATGTAAATTACTGGCAGATCAAGACCGCACGGTTTATGTTGTGGGTGGGCGTATCACCCGTGCCTTGGCCGATTATTTCTTTTTGCATATGCAGGTTATCCGCCCCAATATCACCCATATCCAGTCAATTTCCAATGTCTGGCCACATTACCTGTTGAACGTGAAAAAAGGCGATGTGATCGTGATTTTCGACGTGCGGCGTTATGAGAACAGCACCTTAAAACTGGCTGAAATGGCCGCTGCAAAAGGGGCCATAATCATACTGATGACTGACCAATGGATTTCACCAATCAACAAATTCAGTGATTTGGTTTTCAGTTCTCAGATTGTTGTGCCATCCGCATGGGATTCCTCTGTCACCAGCATGTTATTGCTGGAAACCATCCTCGCTGAGGTGCAGGAACTGATATGGCCACAGACCCGCAGTCGTATGCAGGAGCTGGAAGATATGTTTGACGAAACCAAGTTTTTCCGCAAATTCACTTAAATTCAGTGAAAAGTCGCATCTAACCGGTGTGTTGCAGGCAGGCGTGCTTTTCCCAAAAATTGCCGTGAATTGGTCCGGTGGTTCTTAAGCCACAGCCCCATATCATTGCTTTCCAGAGTGACAACTCCGTCTTTTTCATAGCTTGAAAAATATGTATACAGCGTTTGTGCCATATCTTCCGTCAGTTCGATATTATGTATTATTTTATTTGGCATTTTCCCCATTCTCTTTACAAATTACAAACAGTTACCAATACAGGCTCTTCTTCTTATACCCACCCTGGGTACTATAGTTATGTGCGAAACAAGGCATAAGCATGTTACAACGCATAGATATTCTACGCTTCATTTAGTTATTTTAATTACTACAAAACAATGTGTTACACTGTAGAATATGGCTGATAAACTTATTTCCCCAACAGTTTATTCATATTTCAGACATATTTATTAAACTAAAATTCAACTTTTTAATACAGTTTAAAATTAACCTTTTTGAAAGGCTATTCAACAGCAGCCGTTATAATGACCTCCACTTTATAATCCGGGGTTGCCAGTTTCGCTTCACCACACGCCCGTGCCGGCGCATGGCCCTTTGGTATCCAAGCATCCCACACTTCGTTCATTTGTGCAAAGTCATTCATATCCGCAAGCCAGATAACCGCCTGCAATATATTTTTAGATGAAGATCCCGCTTCGGCCAACAGATCATCAACACGTCGCAAACATTCCCGTGTTTGGTCGGCCACATTATTCGCAGGCTTGCCAACTTGCCCGCACAGATAAACCACCCCGTTATGTTTCACAATCTTACTCATCCGGGTGGATGTGCCCATGCGTTCAATCATAATCCAGCTTCCTTTTGCATTGTCTGAAATCACGTATTAATGGGCGGTATAAACTTTAATTCCCCATCCGTAAACTTAAAGGATCAGCTATAGTTGAAATTTTCGGCGAAGATTTATTTAGGTGCAACTCAAGGTAGTGCAAGATCAACCTAGGGGCCGAATATGGCCCCCAAGTTCTAACGCACCGTTGATAATTATTTACCCAATGTAAACTGGTTGTTACCAGCTATCACACCACGAACTATGGATTATGTAGGGGTTTCGTAATCCATATATTTGCGCTGTGTGATAATATGATCCGCCAAAAACTTGGCATCATGCCAGACACCCCAAATAAAAGGGGAGCCGCGGCGTGACAACCAGGGCAACCCAAGGAAATATACCCCCGGCTCTGCCGAAACACCGCGTTGATGCTTTGGTTTGCCGTTTTCATCTAACGCACCAACATTTAACCAGCTGTAATCAACAGCAAAACCCGTGGCCCAGATGACCGAGGTTATGCCCGCCTCTGCCATATCCAACGTATGAATAGGATCGGACACACAGGGCGCGTCTGCAACGGTATCACGGGCATCAGGTTCTTCTGGTAGATCAAGACCATTGCGGGCAATAAACGCATCAGCGGCATCCAACACGGACAGGTAATTGGCGTCGCCACCTGCAAGATTCCCCACAAGATCAGGCGCAAAGGTCAGCACCCCGTCTTTGTATGTTTCCGTCCGGCCAACAAGCGTCATTCCTTGCGCGGCAAGTTTGCGCAAATTAACTGTGTGACCGCCACGCGCACCACTTACCGAAATGGTGACATGTTCCTTGCCAGCCTCAAGGCCCTGGTCATCCCACTTGCCAAGAACCCCCAACCACCAGACAAAATCGCGCCCGCGATAAGCCCGTGGAGGGCGATCATGCGGGCCAACCGACAGGTAAACACGTTTGCCCGCACGCATCAGCTCATCCGCGATTTGCACGCCCGAAGAGCCTGCACCAACCACCATCACCGCCCCTTCGGGTAACTGGTCAGGATTGCGGTATGCACTGGAATGGATTTGTACAACATCTGCATTTTCAGGAATAACCGCAGGAATAACAGGTTGTTGGAAGGGCCCGGTGGCAGCAACAATATTGGTAGCCTCAATCACACCTTCCGAAGTTTCGATCCGAAAACCGGGCCGGTTATTATTTCTTTGCACGTCCTTTACCTCAACCCCGGTGCGGATCGGGCTGTTATTTTGTTTTGCATAAGCGACAACATAATCCGCAACATCCTCTTTCGGGACAAAGGCTTCGGGATCGAAATCGGAAAATTCCATACCCGGAAACCGATCATGCCAAGCCGGGCCATTGGCAACCAATGAATCCCACCTTTCCGAACGCCAGCGTTCGGCAATACGGTGCCGTTCCAAAACCAGATGGGACACGCCGTAGCTGGTAAGGTGTTCGCTCATTGCGACACCTGCTTGGCCAGCACCTACAACAAGCGTTTCTACTTTCTCAATTGACATTTCAGTGTCCTTTTCTTTCATTCTAAAACTTCAGTAGACGTGACCGGTTAAGATGCGTCGGGGTTTACTATCGAGCAGCGTTTTCAGCTGTCTTAATATTCGCATATAAACGCACTTATTAAAAAGAAGTATTTTTAATTTTATAGCTTAGGATTTGCCTAACCCACCCCATGATTGATTGTAAGTTATTGTTTTTCTGAAACTTATCAGAACGCGACAAGGGTCACGCTGCCAAACCTATGCAGCCCGCCCCTTGATCTGTTAACTTCATCAAACATCTTCATTCCAGCACCACGTGGCCTGCGCCCATCTGGTTACGCCGTTGGACACTCGCCTAGAAAAGCTGCATCTACCATCCCCACTGAGATACAAAGCGACGGGCTATCGTAGAACACGCTTCAGACGTCACTGAAGGGCCACTGGCGGGGCACTTGACATCCCGGTGAACTGGGCAACGCCCTACGTAAACTTGGTTTCACGCGTAAGCGCATTAGCCAAGCACGCGCGTGACAATTCCTGTGCTTTAGCAAGGTCGACCTGCGTTAGTTTTTAGCACCTA
>CAXMSA010000027.1:0-24902 GCA_964195605.1 uncultured Amylibacter sp. | reverse complement strand
CCAACACGCCAAAGCCTGAAGTGAAACCAGCCACGGAAGATAAAGCGACAGATGAAACAGATGAAATAGCCGCAGTACTGGCAGCGGCAGAAGCGCAAAACAATAAGCCCGCAGTTCCTCTTGGGCCGCCGTTGACCGGTAGTGAACGGGCGGGGCTGGTTTTGGCAGTGCAACAATGCTGGAACGTGCCCATTGGTTTACAGGATGCGGATGATTTGGCAGTTGTGATTGCAATTGAGTTGTCGCGTGATGGTAAGTTGAAAAGCAATCCTAATTTAATAGAGCCTGCCGGTACACCTACAGGCACGATAAGACAGGCATTTGAAGCGGGCAGGCGGGCTTTAATCCGCTGCGCCCCTTATGATCTACCCGTAGAAAAATACGAACAATGGCGGCAAATTGAAGTCGTATTCAATCCAAAGGAAATGGTTCTGAGATGATGAAACGCATTCTGACATTTTTATCGACCGTCTTGATGGCGGGATCCTTGATGGCGACAGTGGCCCAAAGCGCACCCTTGCGCATTG
Organism: uncultured Amylibacter sp.; assembly: GCA_964195605.1. Classification (GTDB taxonomy): domain Bacteria; phylum Pseudomonadota; class Alphaproteobacteria; order Rhodobacterales; family Rhodobacteraceae; genus Amylibacter. The sequence goes on along the minus strand of CAXMSA010000027.1, from coordinate 24,375 downwards.
AAGTGACCCAAGGCGTAATTGAGCCCATGCCGTTCGCTGCCCCGCTTTTCGTTGCCGAAAATGCAGCGGCTAAAAAATATGCGGCGGATTTAACCAAAGTCCTTGCCAATGATTTGGTTGGGTCGGGGGTTTTCCGGGAAATCCCAAGTGCCGCACATATTTCAAAAATCACCAACTTCAACACACCGGTTCAGTTTTCAGACTGGAAGGCGATCAATGCGCAGGCCTTGATCACTGGTGCGGTGAATGTATCGGGCAATAAATTGGTGGTTAAATTCCGTTTGTTTGACGTCTTTGCCCAGACACCGCTTGGTGATGGGCTGCAATTTGTGGCTACAACCAGCAGTTGGCGGCGGATGTCACATAAAGTGGCTGATGCGGTTTACAGCCGTTTAACTGGTGAAACAGGCTATTTTGACAGCCGGGTGGCTTATATCGCTGAAGAAGGTCCTAAGGGGAAACGCAAAAAACGGCTGGCTTTAATGGATTATGACGGGGCCAATGTACGATACTTGACGAATGCAAATGACATTGTTTTGTCCCCACGGTTTTCGCCTAATGCACGTGAGATCATATATACAAGCTATGAAACCGGGTCTCCGCGTGTGTTCTTGATGAATGTGGATACGCTGAAACGCCGCATTTTGGGGGATCAACCCTCAATGGCGTTTGCGCCACGGTTTTCACCGGATGGTACCAAGGTTGTGATGTCTTTGTCAGAACGTGGCAATTCGGATGTTTATATGGTCGATGTGGCCAGCGGTAATAAAACCCGTCTGACCAGCTCACCAGCAATTGATACCGCCCCAAGTTTTTCACCTGATGGTAAGCGGATTGTGTTCGAGTCTGATCGCAGTGGCGGCCAGCAGATTTATATCATGAACGCCACAGGCGGGGCCGCAAAGCGGATCAGCAACGGTAACGGGCGTTATGGCACCCCTGTCTGGTCGCCGCGTGGTGATTTGATTGCATTCACCAAGTTGAACAAAGGGCGTTTTCATATTGGTGTTATGCGCACAGATGGCAGCCGCGAAAAACTACTGACGGCATCATTTCTGGATGAAGGTCCAACATGGTCAGCCAATGGCCGTGTTTTGATGTTCTTTCGTGAAACCGCGGGTGTTAATGGTGCACCATCAATCTATTCTGTGGATGTAACAGGTCGTGTTTTACGCAAAGTAAACACCCCGACATATGGCTCAGACCCTGCGTGGTCTGGACTGTTAGAGTAATCTGGAACGGGATTCACATTTGTGGTGGGTTCTGGTATAATAAGCGAAATGATGGAAAAACCATCGAGAGAGGCAGAGCAAAGATGATAAATATTCTGGTTAAATTTAGTACACTGGTAATTCTTGCAGTTGGTTTGACTGCATGTGGTGATAAGTTTAATGGAAATGGCAATGGCAATGGTACAAATATTGGCATTCAGCCTGGCAGCCCATCCGACCCCACATCACTGGCATATTTCCAACAAACTATTGGCGATCGTGTATTGTTTGCTGTGGATCAAAGCACATTAAGCCCCGAAGCCGTAGGAATATTGAACGGTCAAGCCAACTGGTTGCTGCAAAATACGCAATATGTCGTGAGTGTTGAAGGCCATGCGGATGAACAAGGTACCCGCGAATATAACCTTGGGCTAGGCGCACGCCGCGCAAGTGCCGCCCGCGATTACTTGGTTGACCGCGGGATTGCGGATAATCGCATTAAAACGCTGACATATGGTAAAGAGCGGCCACTTGCGGTATGTTCCACCGAGGAATGCTGGTCACAAAACCGCCGTGCGGTAACGGTTGTTGGCGCGGCTTTGGGAAGTTAAGAGGCGATTATGAGTATTGGGCGTAAAACTGTGAAATACGTGTTATTATTGATCTTGGTTGCTTGCGTCCCAACGCTGGTATTAGCCCAGACCAAAGAAGAAACGCTTGCCGACATTCGCCAGGAGCTGGTTTTTCTGAATACTGAAATTCACAATTTAAACAGAGAACTGTCGACCACATCCGGCGCGTCAATCCCATCAGGCTCGGGTACAACGCTTCAGCGCATGAATGCGCTGGAGCAAGAGTTACGGCGCATTACCGGTGTGGTTGAAAATCTACAGTTTCGTGTTGAGCATATTGTTAAAGATGCCAATAACCGGCTGGGGGATATGCAATTTCGTATTATCGAACTTGAAGACGGTGATATAACAAATATCCCTGACATTTCAATTATTGATGAAGGTTCTTCGACTTCAGGAAATAACAATCAGGGCACCATAGATAATACTGGTGTTGAGCTGGCTACATCTGAACAGGGTGATCTTGATCGTGCGGTTGCGGATGTCGAAGCTGGTGAACATGCAAATGCTGTTGCCAAACTTGATCAGTTTCTTTTGACTTATCCTGAGGGGCCATTGTCGGGCGAAGCGCATTACTGGCGGGCCGAAGCCTTGGCAGAGCAGGGTGATTGGAGCAATGCCGCGCGGGCATTCCTGGAAAGCTTCAGTGGATCGCCAAGTGGCATGAAAGCCTCGAAATCGCTTTACCGTTTGGGCATCAGTTTGGCACAGTTGGGCCAACTTGAAGATGCTTGTGCAACACTGGGTGAGGTAGAGCTACGTTATCCGGCAGCGCAGGAAGTCAGTGATGCACGCACTGAAATGACAGCTTTAAGCTGTTCATAGATGTGTCTAGGCAAGATCATCTAGCGACGCAGATTAACTCAGTATTAAAAGCTGTCCCAATGGGTGCTTTGGGTGTGGCCGTATCTGGTGGCAGCGACTCGGTTGCTTTGTTGCACCTGCTTTGTGAATGGGGGCAAGCACATGGGCGCAAGATCTATGCCGCGACAGTTAATCATAACCTGCGTGCAGAGGCGGAAGCCGAAGCTGAATTTGTCGCAAGCTTGTGCCACGATTTGGGTGTGCCGCACCAAATTCTAGACTGGAAAAACTGGGATCGGCGGGGAAACCTGCAAAATGCCGCCCGCGAAGCGCGTAAAACGTTATTAACAGCCTGGGCGCAAAATCTGGGCTTAAGTGCTGTGGCCCTTGGGCATACCCAAGATGATCAGGCCGAAACGTTTTTATTGCGTCTTGCACGGGGCTCTGGTGTGGATGGGTTGTCGGGGATGCAATATATCATTGGCAGTGATCCGGTTTGGGTACGCCCCGTGCTGGATATTACGCGTGCGGATTTGCGCATGTACTTATCGGCTTTAAGCCAAATCTGGGTTGAAGATCCATCCAATCAAGACGAAAAATTTGACCGTGTGAAGATGCGCAATGCGATGCCGGCTTTAGGCGAACTTGGGCTGACACCGGAACGGTTAGCCAAGACAGCACTGGGGCTGCAATCCGCACGGATGGCACTAGAGCAAGCGACCCAGGATGCCGCATATAAATGCTGTGTGCTAAGCAAATTTGGAACCGTTGCGATTGATTTGGAAAAGTTACAATCCGTGCCGCAAGATATTCAATACCGTGTACTCAGCCACGCAATTAAATGGGTAACCAGTGCCGGATACAGGCCCCGTTTTGAGGCTCTGAAGTTAATTTATGATTTATTATTGCAAGGAAAATCGCAGACATTGGCGGGATGTTACATCAAAACGCTTAAGCTGAAGCAAATCATCGTAATGCGTGAAATGGCGAATATGAAGTCAGTCGCGCTGGAAGCGGGTTGTTTTGACCAACGTTGGCAGGTTTCTGCCGATGAAACTTTACAAAACACAGAAATTCGCGCTTTAGGCGAAAAAGGCCTGTTACAGCTTAAAAACTGGCGCGAACTTAATATTTCACGCGATATATTGATGCAATCCCCAGCTGCATGGCAAGGTGAGGCCGTTATTTCCGCCCCGTTAGCCGGTTTTTCAGGGCCAGTTGGGCTGTCTTTGAAAATACATCCAGATCAGTTCTATTTGAACATCGTTTCACATTGAATAACCCTGAAAGAGGATTATGTTAGTATAGTACCGCGTACTGCGGATTCGGCACTTGCTGAAATTATTAGGAGAAAGCTCTTGGGTAACGCCAGAAACCTTATCATTTGGATCGCACTGTTTTTGCTTGTGATCGGATTGTTCAACGTCTTTAATTCTAACGATCAAACCCAGTCAGGCGTAAAAATCAGTTTTTCTGAATTTATGCAAAGGGTCAATAACGGAACAATTAACAATGTTGTGTTAGATGGTGAAAATATTTTCATCAAAACCAGCGATGGAGCACGGTTCCAAACGGTGAAGCCACTTGAGGTGGATATCGCCCGCGATTTACTGAATGCCAATATTGAAGTCGTTGCAGCCCCGCAAGAAAAGACCGCTTTTATGAGCATGGTTTCACTAATGCTGCCGTTCATTCTGCTGATAGGTGTGTGGATATTCTTTATGAACCGCATGCAAGGTGGTGGCAAAGGTGGTGCGATGGGCTTTGGCAAATCCAAAGCGAAAATGCTGAACCAAAATGAAGATCGTAAGACCTTTGATGATGTGGCCGGCATTGATGAAGCCAAAGAAGAGTTGGAAGAGATTGTCGAGTTTTTGCGCAACCCGCAGAAATTCTCGCGTCTTGGCGGCATGATCCCTAAAGGGGCATTGCTTGTGGGTTCTCCGGGTACAGGTAAAACCCTGTTAGCGCGCGCTATTGCAGGTGAAGCTGGTGTACCATTCTTCACCATTTCCGGTTCTGATTTTGTTGAAATGTTCGTTGGCGTTGGCGCAAGCCGGGTACGCGATATGTTCGAGCAGGCCAAAAAGAATGCGCCTTGCATTGTGTTCATCGACGAGATTGACGCGGTTGGCCGTCACCGTGGCGCCGGGTATGGCGGCGGTAATGACGAGCGTGAACAAACTTTGAACCAGTTGTTGGTTGAAATGGACGGGTTTGAAGCCAATGAAGGTGTGATCCTTCTGGCGGCGACAAACCGCCCCGATGTTCTTGATCCCGCGTTGTTACGCCCGGGTCGTTTTGACCGTCAGGTGCAAGTCCCGCTGCCCGACATCAAAGGTCGCGAAAAAATTCTGTTTGTGCACTCACGCAAAACTCCGCTTGGCCCGGATGTTGATCTACGTATCATTGCGCGCGGAACACCTGGTTTTTCTGGTGCTGATTTGGCGAACCTTGTGAATGAGGCGGCTTTGATGGCAGCCCGCACAGGCAAACGATTCCTTACGATGGAAGATTTTGAATATTCCAAAGACAAGGTGATGATGGGGGCTGAACGCCGATCCATGGTGATGACCGAGGATGAGAAAAAACTGACCGCTTACCATGAAGCAGGCCACGCTGTTGTCGGCATCAATGTGCCACAGCACGATCCCATCCATAAAGCCACAATCATTCCACGTGGCCGCGCATTGGGCTTGGTTTTGTCCTTGCCGGAACGTGATACTTTGTCTATCACCTTGACAAAATACAAGTCCAAAATCGCAATGGCGATGGGTGGTAAGGTTGCAGAAGAGCTGATATTTGGCAAAGAAAACGTAACCTCGGGTGCATCTTCTGACATTCAACAAGTGACAAATATTGCCCGCGCTATGGTTACGCAATTTGGTATGTCTGAAAATCTGGGTAACATTAATTATTCCGCGGAACAGCAAAGCTATCTGGGGCCGCAGGGTAATGGCACCAGTGCCTCACCTGATATGCAGGCACTTATTGATGAAGAAGTGCGTAAACTGGTTGATGAAGGCTATGCAACAGCTGTGTCCATTTTGACCAAGAAGAAACGCGATCTGAAACGTCTGGCTGAAGGCTTGCTGGAATATGAAACCCTGACTGGTGACGAGATCAAAAAAGTGATTGCCGGTAAACCACTTAATCGTGGTCAGGATGACGACGAAGAAGACAACGGTGCCGCGCCTAGCGTGACAGCGGTTCCTAAAACCAAGAAGAAACCAAAAGCGAAACCTTCTGGTGATATGGAGCCAAAACCGACTTAAGATTCAGGTTTGGATGATTTTGAAAAGGCCTGCGGTTTCGCGGGCCTTTTTCGTGTGATTGACATATATATTTCAGATCGAACACGTAAAATTCACTGGACGGCGAAAAAGACATTGATAGTGTCGGTTTTCTTAGCGTCCAGTGCCGTGATTACACGTCATAAAGGCTGAGACGAAGTATCAACATTGTGACCCATACGAAGGTTTAAAAACATGTCTTATAAGACCGACATCCAAATCGCCCGCGAAGCCAAAAAACGCCCTATTCAAGAAATTGGTGCAAAGCTGGGTATCCCAACAGATGACTTGCTACCATTTGGCCACGACAAAGCAAAAGTATCAGCCGAGTTTATCAAAGCCCAAATTGGCAAAAAAGACGGTAAACTGATCTTGGTAACCGCAATTAACCCGACCCCTGCGGGCGAAGGTAAGACAACAACAACTGTTGGTCTGGCTGACGGTCTGAATGCCATTGGCAAAAAAGCTGCGATCTGTATTCGTGAAGCATCCCTAGGCCCATGCTTTGGGATGAAAGGCGGGGCCGCTGGCGGTGGTTACGCACAGGTCATACCAATGGAAGACATGAACCTGCATTTCACAGGTGACTTCCACGCAATCACATCCGCGCACAATCTGTTGTCGGCAATGATCGACAATCACATCTATTGGGGCAATGATCTGGAAATAGACCAACGCCGCGTTGTTTGGCGCCGCGTGGTTGACATGAACGACCGTGCTTTGCGCGATATTGTGACGTCCTTAGGTGGTGTCTCTAACGGCTTCCCGCGCCAGGCTGGGTTTGATATCACTGTGGCATCAGAAGTTATGGCGATTTTGTGCCTGTCAAACGATCTGAAAGACCTGCAAAAACGTCTTGGTGACATCATCGTTGCCTACCGCCGTGACCGCACACCGATCTATTGCCGCGATATTAAGGCCGATGGTGCGATGACAGTTCTTCTGGAACAGGCAATGCAGCCAAATCTTGTGCAAACATTGGAAAACAACCCGGCCTTCGTACACGGGGGGCCATTTGCCAATATCGCGCATGGTTGTAACTCTGTCGTTTCCACAAAAACAGCCCTGAAACTGGCTGATTACGTGGTCACCGAGGCAGGCTTCGGTGCTGATCTGGGTGCCGAGAAATTTATGAATATCAAATGCCGCAAAGCAGGTCTTGCCCCTGATTGTGTGGTTCTGGTGGCAACCATCCGTGCGATGAAAATGAACGGTGGTATTGCACGCGCAGACTTGGGGCCGGAAAATATTGATGCGGTGAAAGAAGGCTGTGCAAACCTTGGTCGCCATATCGGCAACTTGAAATCTTTCGGCGTGCCAGTTGTGGTTGCAATCAATCACTTCGTGACAGACACAGAGGCCGAAGTGCAAGCGGTTAAAGATTACGTTGAGAGCCAAGGCTCTGAAGCGATCTTGTCGCAGCATTGGGAATTTGGTTCTAAAGGTGCACTTGATCTGGCCACACGCGTGGCTGAGATTGCTGACAGCGGTGTCAGCCAGTTCGCACCACTTTACCGTGATGATATGCCATTGATGGAAAAAATCGAAACTATCGCGAAACGCATCTACCATGCTGACGATGTGATAGCCGATAAGAAAATCCGTGACCAGTTGCGTGAATGGGAAGATCAGGGTTACGGCCACTTGCCGATCTGTATGGCGAAAACCCAGTACAGTTTCAGCACAGACCCAGGCCTGCGTGGCGCGCCAACTGGCCACTCTGTGCCGGTACGTGAAGTGCGTCTCAGTGCGGGTGCAGGCTTTATCGTCGCGATTTGCGGTGAGATTATGACCATGCCGGGTCTGCCACGGATACCAAGTGCCGAAACCATCTTTATCAATGATGAAGGTCAAATCGACGGCCTGTTCTAAGCGGGTATTTACATAAGGCGCAAAGCCTATACAAACTTTGGCTAGGGGCCGCTTTGATCGGCGGCCTTCATGCCGTACATAAGACGAAAAGGGATTTAGAATGACTGCCAAGATCATCGATGGAAAAGAATTTGCCGCAGGCGTCCGCGCCAAGGTTGCAATTCATGTTGCACGCCTGAAAGAAGAACATGGTATCACGCCTGGTCTGGCGGTGGTGTTGGTCGGACAGGATCCTGCAAGCGAAGTTTATGTACGCAACAAAAACAAATCCACCGTCGAAGTTGGCATGAACAGTTATGAACATAAACTGCCCGTGGATACCTCCGAAGCTGACCTGTTAGCCCTGATCGACCAACTTAATAATGACCCTGCGGTGCATGGTATCCTGTGCCAACTGCCATTGCCGGGTCATTTGAATGAAGAATTGGTGATCAATGCGATCATTCCTGAAAAAGACGTAGACGGGTTTCATATCTCTAACGTTGGTCTGTTGGCCACCGGACAAAAATCAATGGTGCCTTGTACACCGCTTGGCTGCCTGATGATGCTGCGCGATCATTTGGGAAGCCTGTCAGGTTTGAACGCCGTTGTTGTCGGTCGCTCAAACATTGTTGGCAAACCAATGGCCGCTTTGCTGTTGAAAGACAGCTGCACCGTCACCATTGCCCATAGCCGCACCAAAGACATCGAAGCCTTGTGCCGTAGTGCCGACATCCTTGTAGCCGCTGTGGGCCGCCCTGAGATGATTACAGGCGACTGGATCGGGGATGGGGCCACCGTTATTGACGTAGGCATCAACCGTATTCCTGCACCTGAAAAAGGCGAAGGCAAAAACCGGCTTGTTGGTGACGTGCATTTTGCCAGTGCGATGGAAAAAGCTGGTGCGATTACGCCTGTTCCGGGCGGTGTTGGGCCAATGACAATCGCTTGCCTGTTGGCCAATGCAGTGACAGCTTGTTGTCGTGCGAACGGTCTAGATGAGCCTGAAGGGTTAACCGCGTAAGCATTGGTATTATTAATGATCAGGAATGAAGCTGATAGTTAGCGATACGCAAATCAAAAACTAAATTAAACTGCAAACTATCAGCCAGGGTGGTAACACGTTTCCATGAGGAACGTGTTATTTCATATTTGTGCCTCTTTAGGATTCGTACAAGCCCCAAAATGTTAAGTTTATTTTTGGCACTAAATACGGGATTTTGTTATATTCTTATGATATTTAGTTATGTTTGAAAGTTCTTTTTATTACTAAGGTTTGGCAAATATAATGCGATAATTCACGCTTGCATTACTCTAGCTCACCTTAGAAGTGAAAATAAATATTTTACTCTATTCTTAGGTGTATTTTGCTTATTTCACCAAGAATATGAATATTTAGCTTTCAATGTCACAATTTTCTACAAACATATTGGCCCATGCTTGATCAATCAGGTCGCGTGTCATTATGCGTGGCAGGCCTTGATATTCACAAATTGCGCTCATTTGATCGATAATGAAAGGGGCCTGATAGGCCGCATACTTGTGATCAACTTCATCGTATTTTGCGCCGAATAGATAGATCAGTGCTTCTTTATCCAAAGCAAACCTTTTGGTTTTAGCAACCAACATAAAAATTTGCAGCATATCTTCACGGTTTGGGGCCTCGATCAGAATTTTAAATGAAATGCGGCGCAAAGCGGCACCGTCAAAAATTTTATTCGGGTGAAAGTTCGTAGAGAAAATCACCAATGTATCGAATGGCACTGTGAATTTTTCACCAGATTGCAAGCTAAGAATATCTTCGCCACCTTCCATCGGGACAATCCAACGGTTGATCAAAGCTTGGGGCGTTTCTTTTTGGCGACCCAAGTCATCTACAATAAATACCCCGCCCGCTGCTTTTAATTGTAGCGGGGCTTGATAGGTCTTGGAATTTGTATTGTATTTCAATTCCAGCATATCCAATGTTAATTCACCGCCTGTGATAACCGAAGGGCGGTCACACTGGACATAACGTTTATCGAAAGCACCGCCCGCACGGCGTAAGCTGTTTTGGTCTTCGTGTGCTTCACTTGCGCTGGTATGGATTACCGGATCATAGACCGATATAATTTGCCCGGCGTATTCCAGCACTTTAGGGATGAATATTTTGTCACCCATGGCTGTGCGGATACCATTTGAAATTGATGATTTCCCATTACCTGGAGGACCGTACATTAGAATTGATTTGCCAGAGTTAACAGCCGGGCCGATTTGGTTTAGCAAACCGTCTGGAATAATCAGATGCCCCATTGCCTCTTCAAGCTTGTCTTTTGTGATGCCAACATTCCGAATGGTCTGGCGTTCAACCTGTATTGCAAAATCTGCCATTGGAACAGGTAGTGCCCCAAAATACTCTGATTGCTTCAGGGCCAGCAAGGCTCTGTTTTTGCCTGTTTCAGTCATCTGGTAGCGTATTTGCGAACTCGCGCCGCCGTCATTGTTGCTTATGGTTTCAATCAGTTTCTGTGTACGGCACATCGTGATCAATTCCATGACGATGGGCACTGTTACACACAGCTCATCAGCCATATCGCTGGCCAGTTCAAGGTTTTTGCGAAATATAGTTTTAATGAAGATTTCACGGATAAATACAGTGGGTAGACCAACTTCTTCAAGCGTGCTTGGTTCAAGAGGCGCAAGCGCTATTCTGGAATGCATGTTCATGTATTTCACCCTTAATTATAATACGATCTGTGTCGATTGGGTGTATAAAAGTAAATTTTACAAGCAAAACTAAGGCTCAAATTAGGCTTTTTTTAGAAATACCAGTTTTTTAGAACAAGATAGGTAATCAGGCTGGCCGCTAATGTTACACCAAACGGGAACATGCCATGCGCATTCCATGAATCCCAGTCTTTTATATAACTTTTAATGCCTGGGGTGATGCCTACCAATTTATGTAAGCCAACGGAAATAAAAGATAATAATCCAACAAGAAAGATGAATGGATAAATATCAACAAGGGCTACAAAAGGTGCCATTGCAGCCGCGAATTTAGAATCGCCTCCCCCGACAAAGCCAAGGCTTGTAGCGAAAAAACCAAGAATGAGTATGATAAAACCCTGCGCAATCCGAATGCCGTATGGGTGTAAATCATAGGTTAACGGGGCGATGACTAAAAAACTGATAAACAGGGCAAAGCAAGCTACATTTGGAATGCGCATATACTTCATATCGCTCCAGGCAACCCAGATGCTTATTGGAATTGCCGGTAATAGCAAAATATATTCAGGGAAATTAAACATCTACCGGGCCTTACCCCAAAGCTTCCAAGCTACGCACAGCGGCTTCAAAATGGCTAGGGTGGGTTTCAATAGCACTTTCTATCAGACCCCGCCCAACGGCTTTATCGCCTTTTTTCACTGCAGTTAGTCCTAATGTGTATAAAAGCTGCGCACGTTCCTCTTGCGTCATATTGATCAAAGGAAGTTTGTAATTTCTTTGAGAACCACGTGCCAGAACCAAGTTGTTTTTTGCGGTGAATAGTTTTGGATTATAAGAAATCGCTTCCATGAACATGTCTTCTGCGGCTTTGTAGTCTCCGCGTGTCAGCTTGGAATAACCCCAGTTATTATAAACACTCGCTGGCTGTGTGGTCAGGCCTACGGCGGTTTCATAGAAACTATCGGCTTTTTTCCATTTCTTTTGCGAGTCTGCAATCATGGCTTCTAAACGGTAGCGTTTAAAAGTTTCCACTGTGGGCGGAACTTTATCCAGTTCTAGCTTTGCAGATTTCCAGTTGCTGGAACGAATGAATGCATCCGCATAGTTGATCCGATCATCATGTGATGCATCTTTATGCTCAAGCAGTTTCTTGAAGACAGGCAGCGCTTCTGTCGCGCGCTTTGCACGCACTAAAGACGCGGCAAGCCCGCGTTGAAAATCAATGCGTGTAGGGTCTTTTGCCAAGGCCTCTCTGAAATAACTCACGGCCTCGTTCGGATCCGCAATTGTTAGCATGATGTCGTTTAAGTCCGTTGCATCTATGACATTGATCGCGGTTTTCTCGGGTTGTTTTTTTGCAAATAGGTTTCCCGTGCCGCCGCATGCGGTCAACCCGATTACACACGCCAAACATATCGCATTCCGAAATGGAGTTCGCATTGCCTGTATCCTGTTTCTGCTCTAGCTCGAACCGGCCGTCTTCAACAACAGATACCTGCCATTTCCGCGTCTGACCAAATCGAATTCATTATTATTATTATTCTGTGCAGTATAACCTGTTTTTTCTATCTTTGCGATGATTTTGGTAAGATTTGTGCGGATTTCATCAGAATTGCCACTATCTAGTGCGTAGGCTAGTTGAAATACACGTTTTGCTTCTCGCAAACTGCCTTGATTTGATAAAACGACACCCAGATTGTTCCAAGCTGGTACAAACCGGTCGTCTTTTTCCACTGCGCGTTTTAATAGTTTTTTTGCCTGATTAAGACGCCCCAACTTTAGATTGGCGGAACCCAGGGCGCTTAACACATCGGCGTTTAAGCCTTGTTCGGCGGCCGCACGTGTATAAGCGCGCAAGGCCACTTCATATTCGCCGGCGGCCATCAACCTGTGCCCCACTACCAAACCATCTACGGCTTCGGATATATGGGCGGCATCAAGCGGGGCATTAGGGCCCTGTCCCAAGGCTGATAAAGGTTCATCTTTAGTAGACACGCAGGCTGAAAGCAAACAACCCAGTAAGGCTGCAAGCAATATGTTTTTTTGCTTTGCCTGCTTCCTCGCCCTCGCCAGTCGTATCAAAAAACTTGCATGATCACGTACACAGACGGCCCGACCAACAGCACCATAAGTGGCGGCACGGTGAAGGCCATTGTGCATAATGTCATCTTTGTAGGCAGTTTATTGGCTTTTTCTTCTGCACGCATAATTCTTTTGTCACGCATTTCACTGGCGTAAACCCGCAAACTATCCCCAATTGAGGTACCAAACTGGGCAGATTGCACAAGAACGCTAACAAATGACTTAATATCCGGAACCCCCGCACGTTCGGAAAAATCTTTCAACACAGTAGATTTTTCTTTACCGGCACGCATCTCGTTGGCGATAATAATGTATTCATCTGACAGTTGCGGATATGAATGGACAAGCTCTTTGCCCACACGCGCAATGCTTTGATCCAATGACTGGCCCGCTTCAATACAAACCAGCATTAAATCCAAACTGTCGGGAAACCCAGATTCAAGCTCTGTCAGGCGTTTACTAGCACGGCTGTTTACCCAGTATATGGGTAAGTAATATCCAATCCCTAACGGGATCCCGGCTTTTAACAAATGATCTGACAGTTCAACATCGGTCGAGAAAAATATAACATAAACAACCCCGATGATCGTGCCAACGACCGCCAAGGAAAACTGTATGAAATGAAAGTTACGCACAGCATCTTTCGAACGGTAACCGGCTTTTAAAAGGTTAAGTCTTCTTTTTGAAAACTCTTCCACATCCTGTGGCTCAAGAAAGGATGCAAACTTGTCTAGGTTCGGCCCCTTTTTTTGCGTGTAACGAAGGCTTTCCGCAGGGGTTTTGTCTGCTTCTGACGTAGCTGATTGTTGGGTTGGTGATTGTATCCTGTTAAAAGGATCTTTCTTTTTCGTAAGGATAAAAGGCAAGGTAAATGCGATCAATATCAGACCAAGTGCACCTAATACCAGTATTGGCCCCATAGGGCCCAACGTTGTGGTTACCATTTCAAAAAGATCTGACATCATTTATACCTTTATATCGACCATGGCGCGCATGATAATGACGTTAAGCAACATCATAGTTGCCACAATAATACATGCGGGAATGAAGGCAGGTGTCTCCATTACATCATCATAATAATTAGGCCTGATTGCAAGGATGGCCATTAAGGCCGCACCTGGAAATGCTGAAAGGAAATAACCGGAAAACTTCGCTTCCGAGGTAATTGCCTTTACACGTCTGAACAATCTAAAGCGTGACCTAATCACTTTTCCCAAACCATCCAGAACCTCTGCCAGGTTGCCCCCAGATTGGGCTTGAATGCCTACGGCCACTGTCAAGAACCGAAGGTCTTGAATATCAATGCGATCAGCCAAATCTTCAAGTGCGGTCACCAAGTCGCGGCCATATGTAGACTCATCAGAAAGAATACCAAATTCAGTACCTATTGGGTCAGGCATTTCCTGGGCCACAACATTGATAGCGCTAGAAAAAGGGTGGCCGACGCGCAATGATCGCACAATAAGTTCAACCGCATCGGGTAATTGTTCTTCAAATAAGGCCAAACGTGCTTTTGCCTTATGGGCTAGCCACATAAAGACCCCCCCCACACCCATTGTTGCTGAGATAAGACCAATAACGATTGGTGACATACTGGTCATGGTAAATAAGATTGCAAAGCTTGTGACGCCTATACCAAACATTATCATCACCAGTGCTTTGGGGGAAAATGCGATATTTGCCTGTTCAGCTTTTTTGCCCAAGATGGAAAACAGCGGCACTTTCTTTGATTTTGCGTGCTGTTCACGCTCTTTGCGTAAAGTGTTCAGAACTTCTTCATGGCCCTTGCCCTGTTCAAGCAAAGCCAATCTACGGTTAACGCGTGAGTTCAACTTGATATGCTTGCCAAAAACGACAAGATACAAGCCCTCGATGATCATAATGATACCGATGAATAAAAGGATTAGAAGTATGGCAATCGACATTGTTTCGTCCTATTTGGTTACGGCTTTGGTGTAGATACTTGTAGGTAAATCGTAACCCCATTGCTTGAAACGATCTGAATAGAATGAACGCATACCTGTTGGAGTGAAATCCCCAAGGATCTTACCACCTGCACCTGTGCCATGGATTTCGTATTTGAAAATTTCCTGCATGGAAATAATTCCGCCTTCCATCCCGACTATTTCGGTAATGGATGTCATCCGGCGTGAACCGTCTTGTAAACGTTTAACCTGTACGATCAGGTTTACCGCCGATGCAATCTGCGCCCGTGACGCGGAAATCGGCAAGTCAACACCGGTCATGGCGATCATGTTTTCCAAACGCGCAATCGCATCGCGTGCGTTATTGGCGTGAATTGTCGTCATTGAACCATCGTGGCCGGTGTTCATCGCTTGCAACATGTCCATAACTTCGGAACCACGGGTCTCACCCACGATAATACGATCCGGACGCATCCGCAAAGCGTTGCGTAAACAATCTTCTTGGGTCACAGCCCCAGAGCCCTCTACGCTTGCGGGACGGCTTTCCATCCGTGCCAGATGGGTTTGTTGCAACTGCAATTCAGCCGTGTCTTCGATTGTAGCAATACGTTCATCGTCGGCAATGAAGCTGGATAACGCGTTTAATGTGGTTGTTTTACCAGAACCTGTACCGCCTGAAACGATCAGGTTAAGCCGGGTTGAAACCGCCGCTTGCAAGTAGGCTGCCATTTCTTCACTGAAGGCCCCAAAAGCAACTAACTGGTCAATACTTAGTTTTTCTTTTTTAAACTTACGAATGGATACAAGCGACCCATCCACAGCAATAGGAGGGACAATCGCATTGAAACGCGAGCCGTCTTTCAGGCGTGCGTCGACGTAAGGGTTACTTTCATCCACGCGACGGCCAACGGCAGATACAATTTTATCAATCACCCGTAAAAGGTGTTTTTCATCGGCAAACCGGACGTTTGACAATGTTAATTTACCATTTTTTTCGATGAAAATCTGTTTGTGCCCGTTGATCAGAATATCTGCGATATCATCATCGCGCAGCAATGGTTCCAGCGGGCCAAGGCCTGTGACCTCATCTAACAGTTCTTGAACCAGATGATCACGTTCAGATTTGTTTAAAACGATGCCTATTTCTTGCAATCCGTCTGAGGTCACTGCTGCTATTTCGCGCCGTAATTCTGACTCTGATGCTTTATCAATAGCCGCCAAGTTTAAAGTTTCCAGCAGGCGTGTATGCATTTGCATACGCACTTCCATTAACCGTTCTTTGCGTTTTTGGTCTTTGGGGTTTACATCAGTGCTGATAGGGACCGCGGCTGGTGCTTTCATTGGAACGACGATTGTTGGCTCTGGAGCTTCCAGTTCTACAACCGGTGCCAGTTCTGGCTCTGAAGAAGCTGGGGCAGGTGTTTTCGGCGGTACAAGTGTTGGTTTTTTTGTGCTTGGCTTACTGTAACGTTTGAACATGATGTTTACTCCGCCGCAGTGGAAAGGGAATTACCATCACAGAGCTCTACGAGAGTTTTCGCGACGTTTGCAATGTCTTTGCGTAGTGGGTTCTTAGCGGCTATTTCAGCTAAAGGAATGCCTTGATCACCCGCAGATGAAACTTGTTTTCCACCATCAGATAACTGCCAGCGCAATTCTATATCCAAGGACTCCGTCATGCTTTTCAGGCGAGTTTTTCCACTTAAATCGGTCATTTTAGGTGCCATGTTAAGGATAAACTGGACTTTTTCAAATGGTAAGTCTTCGGCTTTCAATGCGCGTAAAAAGCGTTGCGCGTTTTGTGCAGACCGCATTTCCAAACCGATTACACATAAATACAACTCACATTCCTGCAATAAAACCTCTGACCAACTGACCAATGTGCGCGGCACGTCAATGATGACCACATCATAACAAGATCTTGCCAGATCGATAATGTGTTTTACGTCATCTGGGCTGATAAATTCCAATGGAACGGCGTCTTGCGGCGACGGTAAAACCGCCAGACTGTTTTTATATTTCGAAACAACCTGTTTGAATGATTCAGCATCCGCATTGCTGACATTAGAGATTAATTCGAAGGCAGCTTCATTTTTGGGCACGTCCAGATAAGTGGCAACAGACCCAAACTGGAAATCAAAATCCATAATGCAAACAGTTTTACCTTTCGCCTTTAGAATTTCTTGCATTTCCCAAGCTAGGTTGGTTGAAAATACTGTTGCACCAACGCCGCCAGCCAGGCCGTAAACTGGCAATAAAACACCCTGTTTCGGGGCGCCTACAGCCTGCTCGGTTACTAAGCCTGTATCTGAGTTGATAAAAACTTCCTTGATGATCACATTATCATCAGGCGCAGCCAAAACGCGGTCAATTGTTTCATTCAGGGTATTTTCAGGAATGGGGTAGGGAACGAAATCATCAGCGTTCATACGCATCAATTTATGTAATGAAGCAGAAGACAGGTCGTGCGTTACCATCACCACTTTAATCCCGCGTTCTTTCGCAAGATGTATGATATTATCGATGGTATCCAGATCATCTTCGTCGTGTTTATTCAACGCGATAGTGATGAATTTCAGGGTGTCGGCATGCGAACTGCGCAGAATACCTTCTGCATTATCAAAGTCTAATCCGCCCCAGCTTGTGCCAAGCCTGTTTTCAAGATCTTCGATAAGCAATTCAAAGCTTTCAAGGTCGCGTGCGATTGCACAGGCTTGAATTGTGTCGGATTCGTCTTCTATGTTTTCATTTGCTTCAGTCATTTTTTGCCCAATCTTTTGTCCCTTCGGCGTTTTCGACGTAAGAGACAAATTTCCTCTTGTATGTGGTACTTCGGAAATGTGTCATTTTTTGGGGGAAAACATAAAAATATGCGTATTTTTACAAGTGTATGGCCATGTCCAATTATGGCTCTTTAAAGTGTAAGAAAACCACGACCTAATTAAGGCCTGCCTCGAGCTTACGACTTTCGCTGATGCGGTGTGGTAAACTTGGGGCAGGCCCTGAATTCTGGCGTATTTTATTTTACAATCTTTAGGGATTTCACCCTGGTTTATTAACTAGCATCTGTGCCAATCGTGAGCTCTTTACCTTGGATGATTTTCTGATTTTCCAAAGTTATATAACGATTATAAATCTCTAGTGCATATTTTCCATCCAATGGCGTGCCCTTGCGAGAACGGCCAAAGCCGGAAACTTCGGTAACAGTCCGTCGGTTTTGGCGATTTGCAGCTTCAGTTAGCACAACTGGACGGGTTTCACCGAATGAGGCAACCGCACGTACTTTTGAACGGCTAACACCAAGTGAAATCATATAATTAGCAGCTGCACGCGCGCGCCGTTTACCCAATGCCTTGTTAAACGCGTTTCCGCCGACTTTGTCGGTATGTCCATAGACAGTAAAGGTGATTTGTGGCCGTGCTTTTATCCAAGCCGCTTGTTGCCGTAGGGCGGCGCGGGCCTGATCATCAAGCTGTGAAGAATTAAATTCAAAGTTGATTGTTGCCTGGGTCTCGCTAGCGAATTTGCGCGTAAGATTGGCAAGCATCGCACCGGTTTGTTGACCTGATTGTACTGCAACATTATTTGCAATCGCAGCTCCAAATGGGCCGTTGCGAACCTCTGGTTGCACTTCATGATCACCAAAAATAAAGTAATCAGCATTGCCACATGCGGAGAGTAATATTGCACAAACAGAAAGCGATAGGGTAGAGGTTTTCATCATATTACTCCATCACATAACCATAAGAGCCACTAAAATCTTGTGCCGCTACGGTTCCGCGTTTCACTGTTTTTTTGCCACCTTCGACCTGACCACGTAAGAACAGATCGTTTTCACTTGGAAGCTTGACCCGGTCGGTCGGTAAGGACAGGCTATCGCCATCAACCGATGTAACAAGATGGGGTGTCACGATGACAACAAGTTCTGTTTGTTCACGCGAATAGTCAGCACTTCTAAATAAAGCACCTAATATTGGCACATCTCCCAACCAAGGTACCTGGCCAGATAAATCTCTGAAGTCATCCTGTAACAGCCCAGCAATAGCAAGGCTTTGCCCGTCACGAATTTCAACAACAGTTGATGCTTGGCGTCTGGTAAATGCTGGAATGGATAAGCCATTGGAAACAAACGAATTAGCCGTATCAATCGCACTGACAGAGGTATCAATAACCAGATTGATCAGATCACCATCTACAACGGTCGGAATGAATTTCATTTCGATACCAAAGACTTTAAATTCCACCGTAATAGTTGGAGCATTATTATTTGATACTGTTTGTGCCACAGGAATAGGGAACTCGCCACCTGCAAGGAAATTTGCCTCTGCGCCTGATAATGCAACCAGATTTGGTTCTGCCAGAGTACGGATCAGGCCTTTGCTTTCCAATGCTTCCAGCAAGACGTTAATTGCCAGACCACCAGAGGTGAAACCAATATTCAAGGCACCGTTACGGGTACCGTTGATCGCAGTGCCGGTGTTTAAACCACCCGTAACAGCGGCCGATGCATTCGTGGTTAAACCAATGGTTGTGCTTAAGCTTTTTGCAACTGTGCGTTGCATTTCTGCAAAGCGTACCTTCAGCATAACTTGCTGAGATCCACCAACTGATAGCAGGTTTGTCAGTTTATATTCTGAAAGATTGGCGTCAAAAGGGGCGTAGCGTTTGGCTAAATCCATGGCCAGCGCAACTTTTGCAGCGCCAGATACGGTTCCACTTAAGACAATCCCGTCATTTGCGGACCGTACTTTAATATTCTCGCGTGGCAGGATCTCTTTTAAAAGCTCTTTTAACTCTGCCAAATCCGGGGTGACTTTAATGTCCACATTGGTGATTAATTTTCCGTCAGGGCCCAGTAGGGTCAAAACCGTGCGCCCTGGTGATTTGCCCAGAATGTAAATGGTTTTGTCTGAGAGGGTCGCGATATCCGCAATGCCAGGGTTGGCTACAGAAAGCTCTGCGAATGATTGCTCTGACTCCATCACAATGGCTCGGTTCAATTTTACCGAGATTGCGTTGGTTGTTGAGCCTCGCATAATTTTAAGTGTATTTTGTGCAAATGTCACATGTGCAGGAAGTGCTGCACTGAACATTAGCCCGGCCAAAACCGTGCCTAGTACTTTTATCATTTTCATGTGATCTGCCTCTCTGACCACTGTTTTCATTTTTTTATTATTTTCATCACCATGCGATGTTTCCGTTTTTATTGCAAGAATCAATACGTTATTCGAGTTTCTTACTGTGGATAACTCGCAACAGTTGATAGTAAGTATCAAAAAAATCACTATATATTAAGCAGTAACCCTACAGGGCATGTGAAAAAGGCGCATGTAAATGCGCCTAATCTTGTGATTTTTGGTTGCTAATTTAATTTGAACAGGGGATTGGAACTGCAATAACGTCAGCACCTTTACGTGTTTTAATCGTGCAAATTCGCTCAGCTTTTTCAGCTTCCTGTACTATTTTCTGACGTCCCAGAAGATCATTCTGTGTGACTTCAATCGCGCCGGAAACCGTTTCGTCATTAACTCCGCGTAAAGACAGCAACAGTTTTCCTGTTGATTGTGCTTGTACCAGGCTGGCGACGGTTTGTGGTGATACCGCAACCGTTACTGTTTTTGCAACGACTGGTGCCGAACTGTTTTGGTCAGAGAATTGATCAATAGCGATCAACGAAATGCCGTCCATGATAAGTTTTGTAACTGTTTCGCCTTGGCGGACATTACCTGTCCAGTAAATATCGATTTTATCGCCGGGGCGTAAGAAACCAGATACGCCGGATGCAACATCAACACGCAATGTGAACGCCCGCATACCTTTTTCCAAAGATGATGCAACGCCTGCATCTTCGCCCAAATTTGTGACTTTGGTTGAAAGCAGGATTTCACCGGCATCAACAGCACGGATCACAACGCGTGTATCCATTATACCGTCCGCACCCAAAAGATCTTCGATTGAGGTAAAGGCGGTTTCGGGTATACTGTTTAAGGGCCATTCGATAGTTTTCACACTATCTTTTGTAAGTGTTTGACCATATTTAAGGTCTTCAGCAGCAACATATACATCAGTCAGCTCGACATTTTTCGCGACACGGTTCCTGAGTTCGGCAATTCTGCTTTCATTGGCATTAAACTGTTGTGATGCAAAATAAACAGCACCCCCAGCAAGAGCAACGCCAAGCATTAAAACCAGTGCAAAGACAATACGCATGATAACCCCTTAAATTCTTTAATTTCTTTATTTGCGCCCGCAGCTCTATGCAATCAGATATATGCGAAACGAATAAAGGATAGCCATTGATCAGCTATCCCTTTTATTTTTCGATGGTGGGAAAGCCCACGCGTCTCTTTATTAAAGAGAGATAGCAGTGATAGCTGCATTAACTTTTGTTTGCAGTGCTGAACCAACTGTTGCAGCAATGATAACCGCACCGGCTGTCAAAACTACGAAGTCTACTGTTACAGCACCTGATTCATCATTTAAAAACTTTTTCATTTGTGTACCCTCCAAGGTCTCTAAGTTAAGAAAGCTGTATTTGTTTGTTGGGTTCGTTCCCGTGCTTTCGAGACTTAATAAGCCCTTTAAATGCGGCAACAGTTTGGCTGGGTAAAAATAAAGTAAAAAAAATACAAAAAAAAGTGCATTTATTTTTATTTATCAAATGAAAACATGCTATTGAGTGGATCAATTCTTTGTGAAACCCAATCGTATTTGATGTGAGGTTATTGGAGTATGTCCGTATTGCCACAGTATTTGCGTAATTATGGCTACATTTGCACCGTTTTTATCAAAACCGCATATAAAGGATGAAAAAAAGAGCAGGTTTATCGATGAAATATCCGCAATCACAGCATAATGGCTTGTTTCGATGTTTTATGCTTGTCATCCTTACGATGTCTTTCGGGGCTGCCCGGGCAGGTACAGAGAATACATTCAAACGTGTAAAGGTTGGACAGCTGCCGCTTGGCTCACGGATTAATATCCAGATAGTGCCAGAAGCACCTGTAAAGCGCAAACCAAAGCCTAATCTGCCTGCAGCGTCTGATAGTGCAAAAAATGGGGTCAGTGCCTCGGATCAGTATGATTGGTTCTGGTCAGGTTTTGCGCATGATATTTCCGGGGCCTCGCTTATGCGATTGAATGATGCAGAGCGACAGCTTTCCAAAGCCCCGAAAAAATCCCAAAACCTAGCTCCCAGCTTAGCCACAATGCGCAAGCTGGTGGCCAATTATGGTACCGACATATTATTGGCAACAGTTGGCAAAGAAATTTCCCCGGCTTTGGTGCTGGCGGTCATGGGGGTCGAGTCTGCTGGGAAATCGGATGCGGTCAGTTCAGCGGGCGCCGTGGGGCTGATGCAACTTATTCCGGCAACTGCGTCACGGTTCAATGTAACAGACAGTACCGACCCAAAACAGAACATTGCAGGTGGTGTGGCCTACCTTGAATGGTTGTTTAAAGAGTTTGACCATGATCCTGTGCTGGCATTGGCTGGATATAATGCCGGTGAAAATGCGGTAAAGAAACATAAAGGCGTGCCGCCTTTTGCAGAGACCCGTGGATATGTGCCAAAAGTCGTGGCCGCTTGGAAAGTCGCCAAAGCACTTTGTATAACGCCGCCTAAATACGCGATTGATGGATGTGTTTTTGATTTAACCCCGAAAGTTAGCAAATAGTATAAATACGCACTGGTACTCATTCAAAAATTTTGACAAATTGCTACCATAACAATGAGGGGCGATATGTCTGATAATTTACAACCCATGTGGGCGCCATCGAATGAGCGTATGGAAACAAGCTTGCTGGCCAAATTCATGGCAGCAACATCCAAACAGTCAGGCATAACATCACTGGATTATGATGCCATATGGCACTGGTCAGTTTCATCCCCCGTCGCATTTTGGGATGCACTTTGGGATTTTTGCGGTGTTATCGGTGATAAATCTGCCCCAGTGGTGAACGATACAGACAGGCTTATAGATGCGCAGTTTTTCCCTAATGCAAAAATTAACTTTGCTGAAAACCTGTTAGGCCATGCGGGCGATGGGCCCAGTATCATCTTTCGCAGCGAAAATGGCGGGCGCACAGAATGGTCATGGGATGATCTGAAACAAACAGTTTCAAAACTACAGCAGGTTTTAATTGCACAAGGTATTGGCGAAGGTGATCGGGTCGCGGGTTTTGTCCCCAACGTGCCGGAAACTATTGCCGCAATGTTGGCGGTTACCAGTCTGGGTGCTGTCTGGTCATCCTGCTCACCCGATTTTGGCCTGAATGGCGTTAAAGATCGTTTTGGCCAGATTGAACCTAAAATCTTGTTCACAGCTGATGCCTATCATTACAATGGTAAGACACACTCTTCATTAAAGGTTGCAGCACAACTGGCTGAAGAGATGCCCTCTGTGCAAAAAATCATTGTGATCCCATATGTCGAAACCAATGCCGATATTTCTGTGCTTGGGGATAAGGGTGCGCATTGGGCTAAAGAGATAGCCAAGTTTGACGCTAAAGAAATTGCCTATACCCGGGTGGATTTTGGCTCTCCCTTATATATCATGTTCTCGTCAGGTACTACGGGCCTACCCAAATGCATTATCCATTCTGTCGGCGGTGTGCTGTTCCAGCATTTAAAAGAACACCAGCTACAATGCGATATTAAGCCAAACGACCGTTTCTTTTATTTCACCACATGCGGGTGGATGATGTGGAATTGGCTGGTCACAGGGCTTGCATCCGGTGCCACACTGGTCTTGTTTGATGGCTCTCCGTTTTATCCGGACGGTAATATAATGGCCGATATTGCTGCCTCCGAAGGTGTCAGTCATTTTGGCACCTCTGCCAAATATATCGACGCCTGTGCTAAAGCTGGTGTGAAACCTAGCGAAAGCCATGACCTGTCTGCATTACGCACCATTATGTCTACAGGATCACCTTTAGCCCCTGAAGGCTTTGATTATATATATAGCGATTGGAAAGCGGATGTCTGTTTGTCCTCGGTTGCGGGTGGTACCGATATTGTCGCCTGTTTCGTTGGCGGCAGTCCGATCAGCCCAGTTTACCGCGGCCAATGTCAAAAGCGGCATCTGGGTATGAACACACAAGTATTCGATGAAGACGGTAATTCTTTGCAAGGTGAACCCGGTGAACTGGTTTGCACATCCGCGCATCCATCCATGCCTGTCGGTTTCTGGAACGATCCGGATCGCAAAAAATACTCAGCGGCTTATTTTGAGAAATTCGACAATGTCTGGCATCACGGCGATTGGGTGGAACTAACCGCACAAGGCGGCATGACCTTCTTTGGTCGCTCTGATGCGGTGCTGAATCCGGGCGGTGTGCGGATTGGTACGGCTGAAATTTACCGTCAGGTTGAACGCATCGAAGACGTGTTGGAAGGTCTGGTAATCGGCCAGCGCTGGGATAATGACGTGCGTGTTGTGTTGTTCGTGCGCCTGCGTGAAGGGGTTATACTTGATGACACCCTGATCAAACGTATCAAAACCGAGATACGCCAGAACGCCACCCCGCGCCACGTGCCTGCAAAAGTTATTGCCGTAGCAGATATCCCGCGCACCAAATCAGGTAAAATAACTGAGTTGGCCGTGCGTGATGTGGTGCATGGCCGTGTGGTGAAAAACACCGAAGCCATGGCGAACCCTGAAGCATTGGAATTGTTCAAGGATTTGCCAGAGCTACAGAGTTAAAATCCGAACAGCTCTACATAGTCGTCAATAACACTGGAATAGAACGCCTGAATTCGCGCATTCGGCTGGCGTGTTTCAAACGTATCGGCAAAAGGATCATCAGCCTCGATATCGCTGCCGGACATTTGTGTTAGCACTGCGTGGCCGCAAAATGGTACGTATATTTC
>CAXMSA010000026.1:0-25194 GCA_964195605.1 uncultured Amylibacter sp. | reverse complement strand
TTATTTCAGTGATTTCGCCAGTTTTAGTATGTTTAACTTTAATGCCTTCAACGCCCAGCGGCATGTCTGTGCCCGTAACTTCGACCAATTCGTGAAACCAAAGCGGTTTGATTTTATCGTTTTTCATCAAACGATCAATCAGGATTTTTTCGGCGCGTAATTCATCGCGGCGGTGGATCAATGTGACCTTTGACGCGAAGTTGGTCAGGAACAAAGCCTCTTCCACAGCGGTGTTGCCGCCACCGATCACAACGATTTCCTGATTGCGGTAAAAGAACCCGTCACATGTGGCACAGGCGGATACGCCAAAGCCCTTGAACTTTTCTTCCGTCTCTAGCCCTAACCATTTGGCCCGCGCGCCTGTGGCCAAAATGACCGCGTCGGCAGTATATGTGGTGCCACCGTCACCAATGGCAGTGAACGGGCGTTTTGACAGGTCAAGATCACTGATAATATCGCCGATTATTTCGGTTCCCACCGCCTTGGCGTGGGCCTCCATACGCAGCATTAAATCCGGACCTTGTACTTCGGTGTCGCCCGGCCAGTTTTCGACTTCGGTGGTGGTGGTCAACTGGCCGCCCGGTTCAATACCTTGTACCAAAAGGGGTTCCAGCATAGCGCGTGACCCGTAAACCCCAGCAGTATATCCCGCAGGGCCAGAGCCGATGATCAGTAGTTTTGTGTGGCGGGTATCAGACATGGGGCGTGGCCTCTCTTTTGCTTTTCATGACTGTATAATCAGGCATGTGGGTGAGGGAAAGCACCTATTTCAGTTCGGGGGTGTAGCCTATGAAACCATGACTAGTTGACATAAAACTGAAGCTGTCTTCTAGTGCCTTATGTTAAAAGGGGTTCATATGAAAAAGATAACTTTGGCGTTTGCCGCCGCATTGATTTTAAGTCTTACGCCAGCATATGCCGCCAGCTTAAAGCGGGGTAATGCTGCCTATGATAATAAAGATTACGCAACCGCACGGATGGAATGGCAACCCCTTGCTGAACAAGGTAATGTCGCTGCCCAGTATAATATGGGGCTTCTGTACCGTTATGGTTATGGTGTTGAGAGCGATTATGGGCTAGCGGCAAGATGGTTTCGAAAGGCGGCCGATCAGGGCCATATTGCAGCCAAAGAAAAATAGGCTCAATGATTAGAAATGGCTTAGGGGTTCCGCAATCACATAGAATAGCGGCGAAATGGTTCACCCTAGCCGCCGAGCAAGGTGATGTCATTTCCCAAAGTGTATTGGGCGACATGTATCGCAAAGGCGAAGGTGTTGCGAAAGATTATGCACAAGCTGCAAAGTGGTACAAATTGTCAGCCAAACAGGGTGATGGAAGTGCCCAGAAATATTTGGGTCGGTTATATCATAAAGGTCAAGGCGTTTCACAAAGCTATACCCAAGCGGCAAAGTGGTACCGCCTGTCGGCTGATCAGGGCTTTGGTAAAGCCCAATATTATCTGGCTGTGCTTCATACCAATGGGCAAGGTGTTGCGCAGGATTATGTGGAAGCTGCGAAATGGCACAAGAAGGCGGCTAAAAATGCCGTTCCTGATGCCTTGAATGAGTTGGGCGTGTTTGCGGCCAACGGTCTGGGCGTTCCCAAAGATAATGCAGCGGCCGTGAAGTGGTTCAGGTACGGGGCCGGAAACGGCTCAACCAAGGCTAGATATAATCTGGCGGTATTTCTTGCCAACGGCAAAGGTGTGCCGCAGGATTATACAGAAGCGGCAAAATGGTACCGTTCGGCGGCCATAGATGGCCATACTGGTGCGCCGAATAATCTGGGTGTGCTTTACGCTAATGGGCAAGGCGTTGCGCAGGATTATGCGGAAGCGGTAAAATGGTACCGGATGGGGGCTGGGTATAAAAGCACCGCTGCACAGAATAATCTGGCCTGGATGTATTTTGATGGCCACGGCGTTTCGCAAGATTACAGACGTGCGTATATGTGGTTTAGCCTTGCTGAGGATAATGGCAGTACCGGGGCTACACGCAACATGGCTGAGGCGGCGGAAAAGCTGACAAACGTGGAAATCTACGAAGCTTTGGCAATGGCGAAGCGGTGTTCGGACAGTGATTACAAGACCTGTGATGGTTAAAATATCTGGCTGGAATATTGCGTAATGCTTTATCTTTGGGGTAAATTATGTAATAAAATTACATAAATGCGAAATAAACGAAAAGAGACAGCCCGTGGTATCATCTAAATTGGATGCAATAGACCTGAAACTTCTGTCACTATTGCAAGAAGACGGACGCATGACCAATGTTGATTTGGCCAAAGCCGTTGGTATTTCCGCACCACCTTGCTTGCGCCGCATACGGGCATTGCAGGATCAGGGATATATTTTGGGGTTTCATGCGGATGTGAATGAAAAAGAACTGGGGTTCGAGGTCAAAGCCTTTGCCATGGTGGGATTACATTCACAGGCCGAGGTCGATCTAAGTGCCTTTGAAACCCGCTGCCGCAACTGGCCGCTGGTGCGCGAGTGCCATATGTTAAACGGTGAGATAGATTTTATCCTGAAATGCCTATCGCCGGATTTGTCGAGTTTTCAAAGCTTTATTACAGAAGAACTGACATCGGCTGATAATGTGGCAAGCGTGAAAACGTCACTTGTGATACGCGGGGCTAAAGATAAGCCCGGGGTGCCATTTTCGGTGATAAATAACTAAGTTAGGCGACGTTTAACTGATCTTTACGGTTAAGATCTGTAAATGCAGCTGGGCGCTTGCTGTGTTTCCATGGCATTTCGATATGCTTACCCACAACTTCTTTTAGAACCTGTTTTAACCAACGTTTTTCAGTACGCATTATACTACTCCGTTTATCCTGTTTCGCCGCGAACTGATTACATATTTACTGATTACTAAGCGGTTGGCCTGTTACCTGCCTCAACATCTAATTTAACGATTATTGGGGCATCAAAAGGGCGGATTGGTTAAGAGTGGAGTTCTTTTTGGGCAAGATTTGCTTCAATTGTGGCCAAATTGGAAACAATGACGTAATTCATTGATATAAATTAAATAAACCAGGTAATTTTGTAATTATTAAGCTAATTTTAATAAATTTTTCATTGGTTTAAGGCAAAAAGTTGACCATGGTTCGTTCAAGGTTTGACTGCTCAGCGGCCTTTACAGGCACAGGGCTGAAATTAACCGTCCATAATCAGGTTCGTTTTGGTGGCAGCTGCGGCGGTATGAATAAAAACGGTCTGGATCAAAATAGGTGCAATGCCCTGTCCATGATGCCTGCCCCACGCCGGCATTACGCAATTGGTGCAGACAAAAAGACGGCAGATCAAACTGCATGCGGTCATCGGTGCCTTGGGCAAAGAAGCGGCTGTATGCCATATCATGGCCGATGAAATCATCAAAAAACTCTGGTCCGACCTCATAAGCGCGTTGACTGATTGAGGGGCCGACCACGGCGGTGATATTCGCGCGTTTTGCCCCAAGGGCTTCCATTGCCGATAATGTTGCCTGCGCGATCCCGCCGATGGCACCTTTCCAGCCTGAATGTGCCGCACCGATTACGCCGGCCTCTGGGTCGTGAAACAGGATCGGGGCGCAATCTGCGGTTAAGATACCAAGGGCGATACCCTTTGTGGCCGTGACCATCGCGTCGGCCTTGGCAAGCGTATGATCGGTAACATCTGCAAGGGTCACAACATCGGCGGAATGCACTTGGTGGACAGAGTGT
Organism: uncultured Amylibacter sp.; assembly: GCA_964195605.1. Lineage (GTDB taxonomy): Bacteria > Pseudomonadota > Alphaproteobacteria > Rhodobacterales > Rhodobacteraceae > Amylibacter. The sequence continues at coordinate 21,489 of CAXMSA010000026.1, read as the reverse complement.
AGGGCCGCAAGCTTAACCTGCATGGCATTGGCTACGCGGTTGCGATTGGTCAATACGGTTTCGCGGTTGTCATTTGACCCCAAACCACAATTCAGCCCGCCATAAACGCCGTCAGACGCCCCGCCTTTGCGGGTGAAAAAACCATGCCGGGTCTTCAGGTCTTCGGATGTCAGTATTTCCAGTGTCATGTGTCAAAGCCCGCAGGATGGGCGGCCCCTTGCGGGGTGATCGCGATTGCCTTGAAAAGCTGCCCCATTTCATCGGGGTGCGTCAAGCGGCGATGTGCGGTGATGTGGTTTTCCAGTGCCTCGCCCTTTAATTTGGTTGCCAGAGATTGCGCACGTGCGGTGATCCCCAGGCGTTCCAGCAAGATACCTTGCGCGGTCATGCCGCTAACCTGCGCAAAATCTTCGGCAGCTTGTGACAGGCTGTGAAAGTTCACATGTGCGGTTAGGTCTGACACGCCGCACGCATGTAAGGGATCAACTTTTTCATGATTTTTCACGGCTTGAAACGTATCGCCATTGGGTTGCCAGTTACCATAATCCAAAATAACGGCGGCACCACCTTGTTTGCCAATAATCCGCGCAATATCAGCGGTGATCGCCACAGCACTTGGGCAAAGTTCAAGCACTGTACCAAGCGGGGCATCCGTAAATACGGTTGTGGGGGTTTGGCTCGCTAAGATAAACCCCAAAGCACCGTCTTTGGCCCCGACCATCTGTTCCTGCCAGCCGTGTTCGGAGCGGATATGCTGGCTGATCGGCAGGCAATCGAAAAATTCGTTAGCGACAAGAAACAAGGGTTGTTCAGGCAGGTCCGTTACGTTGCCAGTCCAATGCACATCATAGTCGCACAGCGCCTGTTTTTGCACCGCTTGCAAGCTGGGGCTGACCTCTATCAGCGTGATCTTCGCGGCCTGATGAAACCCTGCTACTGCTTTGGTTGCGCGCAATATGTCTGCCATCAAGGTGCCGCGCCCCGGGCCAAGCTCGGCCAGTGTGAAACGTTCAGGCGTCCCTTGATCAATCCAGGTCTGTGCCAGACAAAGCCCCAGCATCTCACCGAACATCTGGCTGATTTCAGGTGCGGTGACAAAGTCCCCCGAAACCCCAAGCGGTTGGTGTGTGGTATAATAGCCGTGCTTGGGGTGCAGCAGGCATTGGGTCATATATTCGGCAATGGTGATCGGGCCGGAACGTGCGATTTGCGACAGTAGTATTTCGGTGAGTGCAGTCATGCGCGTTTGCGTACAAACAGCAATATCGCCAAACCTGCCACAATCATCGGGATTGATAATATTTGGCCCATCGATAAGCCAATACTGTCAAAGTCTTGCCCAAAACGGATGACATGGCCCCAAGGGTTTGTCGGGCCGGTGAATTGCGCGTCACCTTGGCGAAAACCCTCTACAATGGTGCGTGCAGTGCCGTAGCCGATGAAAAATACGCCAACGATTTGGCCCGGTATTTTTAGCCACCCGCGTTTGAACACCAAAAAAGCGATGATCAGGAATAGCAATAAACCTTCAAGCCCGGCTTCATAAAACTGCGACGGGTGGCGGGTGCAGACGTCGCCTATCCACCATATGGGACAGGTTTGTGCGGCTTGCCCCGGAAATTCCATGGCCCAAGGCACATCCGTTGGGCGGCCCCATAATTCGGCGTTGATGAAATTGGCGAGGCGCCCCAAAAATAGGCCGATTGTAACGGAACAGCCGATTGCGTCACCGACCGACCACGGGTTCAGTTTGTTTTTCCAGCAGAATATCAAGCCCGCGGTGATAACGCCTAAGAAGCCGCCGTGAAATGACAACCCACCTTCCCAGATCCGCATGATATTGGCAGGATTTTCCAAGAAAAATCCAGGGTTGTAGAACACCACATAGCCAAACCGTCCGCCCAATATGGTGCCGATGATCATCCATGTCAGCATATCTTCGACCTGTAATTTGGTAAGTGGGGGACTGCCGTCTTTCCACAGGTTTGGTTTTTTGATTAGGCGGTTGATCCACCATGTCGCCAGCAAAAAAGCTGCGATATAGGCCAATGCGTACCAGCGAATGGCCAGTGTGAAGCCAAAAACCTCAAATGAAAACAAGATCGGGTCGATCTGCGGAAACGGGATAAGGTATGTAAATGTCATGGGGCGCATGAATGGCGCGAATGGTCGCAAAGTCAAGCGGGTCTATTGGCTTTTCCTGTTTCAGGCACCATATAGTGAATAACAGTTATTTAACGGAGCCAAAGATCATGCAAACCCGCAGCAAAATATTTGAAGATGTAAGCAAGCTGATGACAAATGCCATGGGTGTGGCCCAAGGTGCCAAGGATGAGGCCGAAAACGCGGCTAAATCATTGGTTGACCGTTGGCTGGCTGATCGCGACTTTGTCACCCGCGAAGAGTTTGATGCGGTGCGTATGATGGCGCAAAAGGCACGTGAGGAAAATGCAGCACTTCTGGCACGCATTGAGGCGCTTGAAGTGAAGAAAAAGCCTGCCGCCAAGAAACCCGCAGCTAAGAAATAGGCTGATCCGGGTTCAGGGCGGCTTTTAGCCTAGCAAAACCATATGCGATGAAATTGCGCTGGATATAGCCCACTGCGCGTGCATCTCGCGCCCGTAATGCGCGGGAAATTTCGCTGAGTTCCGCCACCAGATCTTGGGCCACCCCATCAGGTGCACGGCTGGCTTCGCGGTACCAGAACCGCGCAGAGTGGTAATACAGTTGATCCCATGTTTCACGTAGCACTGAATTGCCGATCAGATCGGCAATCAGGGCGTGTTGCGCATGGTTGATCTGCCAGTATTCAGATGCGCTGTAATGCGTGACCAAGCGCTTGGCCCGTTCCAGTAGGGCCTGGGCTGCAGCTTCATCATCAGGGGTGATGTCGCGCGGTGCCAGAACCCCGATCAGCTCGGCCACTTTCAGGCGCATTTCGTAGATGTCACACAGTTCTGCCGCGTCAATGTCAGTGACAATAGTGCCAACCCCGTCGCGCACCGTGACCAATGAACCGTGTTCCAGCCGTTGCAGAACTGCGCGAATAGGCGTGCGGCTGATGCCGAATTCCTTGGCCAACGTGGCCTCTCGCAGCACGGTTCCCGGCGGGTAACCCAGCAGGCAAATTCGATCCCGAAGGATCGTGTATATACTGGCCGTTGTATGTTTGTCTGTGCCCATCAATGCGCTTCCAGCAGTTGCCCGTAACCCTTAATCGGATCGGTAATGCCTGCCAAGCGCAACGTGTCCCAGATCATCGCCTGATTGGAACAGATCGCGGGTTTGCCCACCGCTTTTTCAATTGCACCGATCACTTCCAGCGTGCGCAAGGCACCGCAAGAGATAAAGATCGCATCCGCATCCGCACGATTCAGTGACAAGGCAAAGTCGTGGATGAAAGCGGGCGTCACCCGTACCATATCGCTGTCTTTGCGCAAGTTAAGTCCTTCTATGGTCAACACCTCAAACCCTGCGTCTTCCAGATATTTTTTCTCAATCGTATTGACCTCGTCCAGATAGGGTGTGCCGACCACAATTTTGCGCGCGCCCACCGCCTGCAATGCGCGTATTACGCTCCTGATCAGTGACGTTGGCGTGGCGTTTGGCGCGCCTTTGCGCAATTCCGCTTCAACCCGTGCGCTGCCCAACACAAGCGAGCCGGATGTGCAGGCGTATGACACCACATCAAGTGTGCCGTCGGGCAACAGGCTTGCCGCCGCAGGGGCCAGCAGATCACCTGCGGCCAGCAGAGTTTCCGCGCTGATGTCGTCAGGCGTTGCAATCCGTGCGAAATGCATGCCGACCCCCTTGGGGCACAGGGCCATGACATCGTCTTGAATGGTTTGTTCTGTGGCCAACAGCACATAACCGATCTTGGCGCGGTAATGACGGCCTTGGTCAAATTCAATATTATATGTCGCTGACTGGACAGTCTTTGTCGTGGACATCAGGTGCGTTCCTAACAATAGATGTATACATCTATAGGAAATAATATTGAATCAGTCAATAATATGCACTTAATATGAAATAGGTGCATACATCACACGGTAGGGAGATATAAAATGTTAGAACAGGCAAAAGCCAGAACCGCTAGGTTACAACGTAAAATGGCCGCAAATAATATTGATGTTGCAATTTTCACTGACGAAAGCTCAATTGCATATCTTGCAGGTTTCTGGGGTTATCTGTCTGTCGAATTTGGCCGCCCCAGTATGCTGGTGGTCTGGCCTGACAAGCCGCCCGCGATCATCACGCCCCTGATGGAAAGCGAAATGGTGGAAGCGATGACTTGGGTCAAGGATATCCACACCTGGGAAGATTTCGGACCGAACAGTTGGCAAAATGTGCTCATCGCGGCTTTGGGGCCAAACCCCACGCGGGTTGGTGTGGAAATTAACCTGATGCCCGCAATTGTCCGCAATTGGATGGATGATGCGCTGGCCATTGCGGAGGTCACAGATATTGCGCCAGTTTTGGGCGAAATGCGCATGATCAAATCACCTGAAGAAATTGAAGTGATGAAACAGGCCGGTGCCATTGCAGGCGATATGATGGCCGCCGCCGAAGGCGCACTGGCCGCAGGTGTGCCTGAGTATGAGGCCGCATTGGCAGTGATCAATGCCGGCACGCGCAAAGCGGCGGGCTTTTTGACCGACAAGGGCTGGGAGGCGTTCGTGTCACCAATGATACACAACTTGCAGATCATGCAATCGGGTAAAGACACATCCATGGTGCATCGCCGCGCCAGTGTGAAAAAATTGGAAAAATTTGACCCAGTCTATTTTTGTTTTTGCAATATGGCGCAATTTAAGCTGTATAAATTGGGCTTTGACCGGATGTTCTTCGTTGAAGCGGTCTCGGATCAAGCGGCAATGGTGCAACAAGCCGCCCTTGACGCACAACAGGCCGCAATCGCTGCGATTAAACCGGGTGTCACGGCTGAAAGCGTGGCTGAGGCGGCCAATGTGATTTACGCTGAACGGGGTTATGAGACGGGTTACCGCACCGGGCGTTCCATCGGCATGTCTTATCTGGAAGCCCCTGAACTGAAGTCGGGCGATATGACCATTTTGCAACCGGGAATGACCTTTGCAGTTGATGGTGGCATATCGGTCGACGGCGCATTGGGCGGGCGTATTGGCGACAGTATTGTTGTAACCGACACAGGCTTTGAATACCTGACTGACTATCGCCGTGATATTTTGATCGCGGGTAAATAGGATGAAGTTGGCAGTCTTTCAATCGGCAGGTGGTGGTTTTAGCGTTTCTGAACGATTGGCCAAATTGGGCGATGCCTTGGCGCAAACCGATTGTGATCTGATGATTTGCCCGGAACTATATGTGTCGGGTTATAATGTGGGTGATTTAGTGGGTCATGTGGCCCAAACCCAAAGTGCCGAGTTTATTGAACAGGCATTAGCTTTGGCTAAAACTGCGAAAACTGCGTTGGTTTTTGGTTATCCCGAATGGGTCGGCGGTCTTTTGTATAATTCCGCTCTATTCGTGGATGCCACGGGCCAACCCAAGGCAAACCACAGAAAACTGGCGATTCCACCGGGGTTTGAAGAGGAGCATTTCACAGCAGGAAATGCGATGACCTTGTTTGACTATATGGGGCTGAAATGCACTATTTTGATCTGTTATGATGCCGAATTCCCCGAAAACCTGCGCAAAGCGGCCCAGATGGGCGCGCAATTGGTCATCGTGCCAACGGCTTTGAACGTAAGCTGGCCCATTGTGGCTGATAAAGTCATGCCAACGCGGGCGTTTGAAAACGGGGTCTGGTTGGCTTATGCGAACTATGCGGGTGCTGAAAACGGCCTGGAATATTACGGTCATAGCTGCATCGTGACACCGACTGGGGGGGATGCGGCACGCGCAGGTCTGGCCGAGGAAATACTGCTAGCGAAAATTGATGCAGGGGCTGTGAAAACGGCACAAAAGCGCTTGCCTTATCTTAAGGATGTAACGCATTTGAATTCCGTGTTATAACCTTCTAGTTACTGGAAGGAAAGCTGTGCGAATGAACATCGGTGAAATTTCAAAAAAATCGGAACTCCCTGTTAAAACAGTGCGTTACTATGGTGATATCGGATTGGTCAAATCCTCTGGCCGTACGGATGCAGGCTATCGTACCTATGACAGCAAAGCCCTGCGCAAACTGATCTTTGTGCGCCGTTCGCGCGCGATGGGCTTTTCGGTTGAGGAGTGCCGCAAGCTGCTGGGGCTTTATGAAGATCAAAGCCGCGCCAGCTCTGAGGTGCGTGCGATTGCCAAGCAACATTTAGCGCAGATTGATGCCAAACTTGATGATTTGGTCAAGTTACAAAAAGAGCTGTCACTCTTGGTTAACAGTTGTAGCGGCGACAATCGCCCCGATTGCCCGATCTTAGATGCGCTGGAGCGTGGATAACCTTCCAAATCTGTGGATAGCTTGATCTTTTCTGTGGGTATTATTGCCTTTACCAAAGTTTTACCTTTACAGAATGGCTTTTGTACCACACCATATGTAGTAAGCAAAGCGGGATAAACCGCGACACTTAGCGAAGCCTACTAGTCGAGCAGGCTTCGTCCTCGAAAAGAAACACTGGGGGACGGGCATATGGCAAATTCAGAGCATTATCTGGGCGCAGATGATTTACATCCCATAGATGTGGTTGAAACGCTGGCGCAACATTACGATTGGGATTTTGACCGGGTCGCCGAAGATCAGATCGCTATGGTGATCAAAGGATCATGGCGCACCTATTCCATCACGTTGGCATGGTCGGCTTATGATGAAACCCTGCGTATGGTTTGTACCTTCGAGATGGATCCGCCAAGTGATACGTTGCCAGCACTTTATCAGGCCTTGAATGAGGCAAATGACAACTGCTGGGCGGGGTCTTTTGCAATGTGGGCGGAACAACGTTTGATGGTTTACCGTTACGGATTGTTGCTGGGCGGCGAGGCCACAGCAGAACCAGAGCAAATAGACCAGATGTTATCGGCGGCAGTGTCTGCCTGCGAACAGTTCTACCCTGCATTTCAGCTGGTTTGCTGGGGCAATAGCCCGGTGAAAGAAGCCATGAATATTGCAATGACAGAAGCTTACGGTCGCGCTTGATTTCTGTTGCATTTTACCTGATTGTCGCCTGAAAAGGGGGCAATGCGATGACATTATCCAACATCAACGAAAATGGTCTGGTTCTGCTGGGCTGCGGCAAAATGGGTTCAGCCATGTTGCAGGGCTGGTTGGCGCAAGGTGTGCAGGCTGGCTCTGTCACCATCCTTGATCCGTATCCGTCCGATTGGTTAAAGGCGCAAGGTGTATCTATCAACACTGACCTGCCTGCGGCGCCGGCGGTTTGCATCCTTGCGGTAAAGCCGCAAATGATGGGTGAAGCCCTGCCACGGTTGCAGGCGTTGGGTAATGGCGACACGTTGTTTATATCCATCGCTGCAGGCACATCTATTGCCAGTTTTGAAAATATTCTGGGGGCGGATACCCCGATTATCCGCGCCATGCCAAATACGCCTGCCGCCGTTGGACGCGGAATTACAGCCTTGATTGGAAACGATAAAACCAACGCGGATCAAATGGGTTTAGCCGAGGTTCTGTTGGCGGCCGTGGGGCAAACTGTGCGTTTGGAAAACGAAGGTCAAATGGATGCGGTCACGGCTGTATCGGGCTCTGGCCCAGCATATGTGTTTCACTTGATCGAAGCAATGGCAGCCGCGGGTGTGGCCGAAGGGCTGCCTGCGGATATGGCTATGAGGTTGGCCAAGGCAACTGTGGCAGGTGCTGGTGAGTTGGCAGAGCAATCAGATGAGGACCCATCGCAATTGCGGATCAATGTGACCTCACCTGCGGGCACGACCGCTGCCGCACTTGAGGTATTGATGGATACGCAAACGGGGTTTCCTAAAGTGGTTGGCGCAGCTGTGAAAGCGGCCGCTGATCGTAGTAAAGAATTGGGAAAGTAGATGACTGAGATTACTTTTGACGACTTTATGAAGGTTGATATCCGCGTGGGCCAAATTACCCGCATTGAACCGTTTCCAGAGGCGCGCAAACCCGCCTATAAACTCTGGGTCGATATGGGGCCAGAGTTGGGCGTTAAAAAATCTTCTGCCCAGATCACCGAGCATTATGATCTAGAGACACTTGTTGGCCATAAAGTGATGGCCGTAGTGAACTTTCCACCACGCCAGATCGGGCCGGTGATGTCTGAAATTCTGGTCTTAGGCGTGCCTGATGAAAACAACGAAGTGGTGTTGCTAATACCTGACTTGGATGTGCCTATCGGCGGGCGGCTTTATTAACCTGCGCGTTTGACCAAAACACTGCCCACGGAATAGCCGGCACCAAAGGAACAGATCAATCCTAGATCATCTTTGTTAAGATTGTCTGAATGCTGCGAAAACGCAATGATCGACCCTGCCGAAGAGGTGTTTGCATAGTCTTGCAAAATATTAGGCTGTTCGCCCGCCTCTGGTGTGCGCCCCAAAACCTTGCGCCCGATAAAATCGTTCATGGCTAAGTTGGCTTGATGCAGCCAGAGACGTTTCAAATCAGCCGCGTCAACGCCCTCGGATGCAAGGTGATCAAGGATGTGTTTTGAGACCATCGGCACCACTTGCTTAAACACTTTACGCCCCTCTTGCATGAATTGCATATCACGCTGGTCGCTTAGGCCTGCGGGTAGGGATCGGCGTAGAAAGCCGTTGTTATTCCGTATGTTATTGGAAAATTGGGTGGCGCATTTGGTGGAAATAACTTCAAAATGTTCAGCTTTGGCATCGTCGAGACGTTCCAGAAATGTAGCGGTGCAGACGTCGCCGAAAATGAAGTGACAATCGCGGTCGCGCCATTCCAGATGGCCTGAACATATCTCGGGGTTGACCACCAGTGCAGAGCGGATTGAGCCGGCTTTTATCATGTCAGATGCGGCCTGAATGCCGAAGGTGGCCGATGAGCAGGCGACGTTCATGTCAAAGCCAAAACCGGGGGTTCCCAGCAGGTTTTGTACCTCAATTGCAATTGCCGGATAAGCGCGTTCGTGGTTTGAGGCGGCAACGATTACACAATCCACGTCTGCGGCGGTTTTTACGCTTTGTTTCAAGGCTTTAGTGCATGCGTCAACGGCCATTTCGGCCATAATTCCCGGCTCTTCATCGTCGCGTTTGCGAAAATTAGGATGCATCACATCGGGGTCTAATATGCCCGATTTATCCATCACATAGCGTTGGGTGATACCAGAGGCTGCAAAGATGAAATCAGATGAGGAATGATCCTTGGCTTCCACCTCACTGTGTTCGATTAAGTCTCTGTTTATAAAGTTGAATTTATCGGCATAAGCATTGTATGCTTTGACCAGTTCATCGTTTGTGATGACCTGTTCAGGCGTAAAAACGCCCGTGCCTGTGATTGCAACTTTATACATGCTAAAACCCCTTTCACGCCAGTATCGGCATCGGGTGAAAATGGTCAAAAGTGACGCTAGGGCAGAGGTCTGGAAGCCGTATGGACTGTGTATGGAACCCGTATGGCAAACTGTGGGGTTTGAATTTGTTAAGAATTAGCCGCAATGCTGGGGTTTTAGACAGGATTTTACCGATGGTTTCCAAAGCCCAACGCCGCCACGATATTAAAGCGGCCCTTGCGCGATTACAGCACGATATGTCTGACGCATGGGTCGATCGCAGTATTCCCGAGGGCTGGAACTTTCTGGAGGTTGGCAAGCCGATCACGCCACATAAAACCAAAATCACCATGCGCGTGGATACTGACATGCTGCGCTGGTTCAAAAAGATGGGGCCGCGCTATCAGGCCCGCATGAACCAAGTGCTGCGGGTCTATTATACTGCGATGGTGCAGGGGTTGTTGAACACGCATTTTGCAAAGAATGAGGAAACCGCGTTGGCGTGCCAGTATTTTGAAGAGGTTATGAAGCAGAGTTGGGAAGAGGAGTAAGGGGGTGGGGGTGAATACCCCGACATTCGCCCCTTTCCTGAACAATATCCTGACATAACCTACCCGTAGGGCTGGCTTGCCAGCCTCGGGGTGTCGAAACCTCTCCGCAAGCGGTTGGTATCAACCGTAAATGATGCCTTCTCGATTTTTTTGATCGGGGAGGTTATGACGTATGTCCAGGGCTTCGGCCTAAAGGTCATAGCAGTCGTCTTGCGGCGACTTTTGAACTCCCCGGCTGTCGAGCGTTTCGGCAGCCGTTTTCATTTATTGATTTAAAAGGAGTTATTATGTCGGACGTAGACACCAATAATATTCGGCTGACCATCAAACAACGTACATGGATCATGGCCTATCTGGTAATGGACACGCCTCACGACCCGAAAGATTTGTTCTGTCTGTTGCTGATGGATTTGATGAGGCAACCATTGGCGGTAGGGGAAGACTTGGGGCAGTGGCCGCATTTGAAGGGGTAGGTGAAAAGATGAAGTGTAGGCGTTGCGCCCATCTGGGCATCGTCGATAGGCGCGGCCCCCCGTAGTTGCCGGGGGGCGTTGCTTTTGGGGTATGTTTACGCCCCTACGATATTGTGTTCCGGCCCATACGGGAATTTGGTAATGTTTTCTTCACCTTTGTCCGTTATCACTACGATGTCATGTTCACGGTAACCGCCAGCGGCTGCGTCACCTTCGGGTAATGTGACCATTGGTTCCATGGAAACCACCATGCCCGGCGCCAGTACTGTGTCAATGTCTTCGCGCAGTTCCAGCCCTGCTTCGCGGCCGTAGTAGTGGGACAGGATGCCAAAGGAATGGCCGTAGCCAAAGCTGCGGTATTGCAGCAGGTTGTGCTGCTCAAACAATGCGTTGATCTCATCGCATATGCCTGAGCATGTCGCACCTTGTTTGATCAGCGATAAGCCCAGTTCGTGGGCTTCTACATTGGCCTGCCAGACCCGCATTTGGGCCTGATTAGGCTCGCCCACGAATAATGTGCGTTCAAGCGCTGTGTAATAGCCGTTGATCATCGGGAAGGTGTTCAGGGATAGTATGTCGCCAGCTTCAAGGCGGCGGGATGTGACGGGGTTGTGGGCACCGTCAGTGTTAAGGCCCGACTGGAACCAGACCCAGCTATCGCGGATTTCGCTATCTGGAAAGGATTTGGCGATTTCCAGTTCCATCGCGTCACGCCCAGCCATGGCCACGTCAATTTCGCGGGTACCTATTTTAATGGCATCACGGATGGCGAACCCGCCAACGTCAGCGATGCGCGCGCCTTCTTTGATCAGGGCGATTTCTGCCGTGGATTTGATCATGCGTTGCGCCATGGCGGCGGGTGCGATGTCTGTTACTTTTTGCGGGGCAAGGAATTCTTGCAATTTTTGCTGGGCCATCAACGTCAGATGGTCGCCCTCAATGCCGATGGATTTGGCACCTTTGATGCAGGATTTTACCGCGCGCCAGTAATTGTCGCGTTTCCAGTCGGTGTAGGTGATGTTGTCACAGGCAGAACGGCGTGCAGGTTGGCCCGCGTCGATGCCTGCAGAGATTGTGTGGGCGCTGTCATGGGTGACAACGCAGGCATAGGAGCGCCCGAAACTGCAATAAAGAAAGCCTGAGTAGTAAGCGATGCCGTGCATCGAGGTCAGGATGACGGCGTCTATGTCTTGGGCTTGCATGATCGCGCGCAGACCTGCAATGCGCTGGTCGTATTCGGCTTGGGCAAACGGCAAGGGTGCTTTTGCACTTGCGGGGTAGGTGTAGAATTCTGTGCGGGTTGATGTGGTTTCCATCGGTGCCTCCTGATTAGGGGCATATCGAAACACCCCTAGAGATGTCCGGGCGTTCAGGACAGTTTGATGAAATGGGGCGACGCCATCGCCCCTGCGGGTTTTCTATCACACGGGGCGTTGCATGGGCAGGTCTATTTACGACGTTTCGGCGTATTTTTGTCGGGGACGTTATCAATGCCGCTACTGCCCCACGGATGACACCGCCCGATGCGCTTGACGGTCAGCCAACTGCCTTTAATACCGCCATGTTTTTCAAGGGCCTCCAGCGCATATGCAGAACATGTGGGCTGATACCGACAACCGTGCCCAACCCACGGGCTGAAGGTTAGGCGGTAAGCGCGGACGGGTAGGGCGAGGATGTGGGCAAGTGGGGTCATGAGGGTTTGCTAAACTGTTCAAGATGGGTAATCTAGCAATAAGTGAAATTTATTTGATATGGGCGAATGGTAAAGCAAAGAAATTGGGTAAGGGAAGAGGTTTGGGCCGCTCTGGTCTTATATTTGAAAACGGAATTTGGGCGCATTCATAAGGGTAACCCTGCAATTATTGCACTAAGTGAAAGAATTTACCGAACGCCTTCTTCTGTTGCACTTAAAATGTCTAACCTTGCAGCTCTTGATCAAACGTTGGATCGAAAAGGGATGGGGCATGCAAGTAAAATGGATAAAATTGTTTGGCAAGAGTGGACGCAAAATCCAAACTTGGTTTTAGACTTCTTATCAGACCCCTTGGAGTTTAAAGAACCCGAGTACATTGAAAGACAGGCTAAAGAACAATTATATGGATTTGCTGAAGGACAAGACAGGCTTATTCAAAGCAAACAAAGGGTAGGGCAGGATATTTTTCGCGATATGATTTTAAGTTCATATCGCAATAAATGTGCAGTAACAGGGATTGAAGAACCAAAATTGTTGACGGCCAGCCATATTGTTGGATGGGCCGAAGATTCTCAGTGTAGATTGGATCCGCGAAATGGAATTTTTTTGAATGCACTTCATGATAGAGCTTTTGATCGGCACCTGATTAGCTTTGATAAAGATTATAGAATGCTTGTATCAAAAAAATTGCCAGAACAAGCGCATGAAAAAATAATAGATATTCCTGATCTTGAATTACGTATGCCTGACAAATTTTTGCCGAGCCAGGAATTTCTTGAGAGGCATCAGCAGAAATTTTTTGATGCACAGTTGTGTTAAAATAATTATTCATGCACCTTTTTCAAAGCATACTTCATATCCGCCAACATATCTTGAAAATCCCGCGTGGCGGTGACCTCTCGTTTGCCGATTAACACATAGTCCCAGCCTTTGCGGCCTTGTTCGGGCAGGGTTAGGCGGGCGACTTCGCGCAAGCGGCGTTTGGCGCGGTTGCGGGCAACGGCGTTGCCGACTTTTTTGGAACAGGTGTAGCCGATGCGGATGTCGCCAGTTCCGTCATTGCGGTTACGGGCTTGCAGCACGAAGCCTTTAACGCCACGGTAGTGGCCTTTGTTGCAGGCTAAAAAATCGGCGCGTTCTTTCAGAACCTGCAGACAAACGGAAACCGCCGAGGGCGTTTCACCGGCTTGCCCTAGGGTGCCTTGTGTCGCCTCCGACGGTTTCATAATCTTATAGACCTTTCGGTCAGTGCCTTATGCAGACAGTTTTTTGCGGCCTTGATTGCGGCGGCGGTTCAAGATGATGCGGCCGTTTTTAGTGGCCATGCGTGAACGAAAACCGTGACGGTGTTTGCGAACAAGGTTGCTCGGCTGGAATGTGCGTTTCATATCGATCTCCTGATCGGTCGTTTGGGGCAAATCGGTAAAGATTCGAAACCCGTCTATTCTGAAGCTGTTGTTTAGGGGCGAAAACAAATGAAGTCAATTCGCTTTGCATGGGTTTTATTGCAAGAATTCCATTATTTTAACCCAATAGCAGGGTGTATTGTTACAGTTGGGCTGTGATTTGAAATGAAACGGCTTGAAATCTACACAATAGATCACTGGCTTGTGAGTAGGCTAAATTATCGGCCATTTATATTGTAAATATGTTTAAAGGTAAAAATGAACCAATATGAGTGATGAAATGAGCGAAACCCCTTCTAACGACACGCCGCCGATGTTTACGGCGAAGCGTATGCTGCCTTTTCTGGTTATTATCGGTGCGGCAGTTTTGGGCTTTGTGTTTCTACGCGATTACCTGAATTTCGATCAGTTTGCGCAGAACCATGAGGCTTTGCAGGCGTGGCGGGATGGCAATTATGTTTTAGCTTCGGTTGTATTTATCGTGATCTATATTCTGATCGTGGCGTTTTCGCTGCCGGGGGCTGCGATCATTTCACTTGCCGGTGGGTTTTTATTCGGGTTGTTTCCGGGTGCTTTATATAACATCGGGGCCGCGACCATTGGGGCCACGGCGATTTTCATGGCCGCGCGCATGGGGTTTGGTGAGGCTTTGTCAGCGAAGATGGACAATTCCAAAGGGGCCGTTGGCAAGATCAAGGAGGGGCTAAAATCCGACGAGATCAGCTATTTGCTAATTATGAGACTTGTGCCTGCAGTGCCGTTTTTCGTGGCCAATCTGATCCCTGCGTTGGTTGGGGTTCATCTGAAACGGTTTGTCTGGACGACATTTGTTGGGATTATTCCGGGCGGTGTGGTCTACACTTGGGTCGGGGCAGGGCTTGCAGAGGTTTTTGCCCATGGCGAGACCCCTAATCTGGGTATCATATTTGAATGGCAGGTTCTGGGGCCGCTGTTGGGATTAGCCGGGCTGGCGATGCTGCCGGTTATTTTGAAAAAGTTTAAGGGTAAGTAAATGATCACACATATCAAAACCGATCTTTGTATCATAGGTGCCGGTTCTGGCGGCCTGTCCGTGGCGGCGGGTGCTGTGCAGATGGGGGCCGCTGTTGTGTTGCTTGAAGGCGGCAAAATGGGCGGCGATTGCCTGAATTACGGCTGCGTTCCATCTAAGGCCCTAATTGCTGCGGGCAAACATGCGCATGCAATGACAACAGGCGCGCCTTTTGGCGTAACGCCTGTGGTGCCGGAGGTGGATTATGCGGCAGCGAAAGATCATGTGCGCAATGTAATCGCAGGTATTGAACCGCATGACAGTGTGGAACGGTTTGAGGCTTTGGGTGTGAATGTGATCACTGAATACGGGACGTTTATTTCGCCGACTGAAGTGCAGGCAGGGGACACGGTCATTCAGGCGCGCCGCTTTGTGATCTCGACAGGGTCTTCGCCGTTTGTGCCGCCCATTTCTGGGCTGGATAAGGTGAAATATTACACCAACGAGGATATTTTTGACCTGCGTGAGAAGCCGAAGCATTTGCTGGTTATCGGCGGCGGGCCGATTGGCATGGAACTGGCGCAAGCACATGTGCGACTGGGGTCTAAAGTGACTGTGATTGAAAGTTTTAGCGCATTGGGGCGCGATGATCCTGAGATGGCGGCAATTGCGCTGGCACGTATCCGTGCAGAAGGCGTGGAGATTGCGGAAAACGCGATGGCGGCAAAAATCAGCCAGCGCGGTGCGGTGATCACGGTTGAAACCAAGGATGGTGTAAAGTTCAAAGGTTCGCATCTGTTGATGGCTGTGGGGCGTAAGCCGAATACGGATAAGTTGGGTTTGGAAGCGGCGGGGATTGAGCCAACCCAAGGTGGGATCAAGGTGGATGCATCTTTGAAGACCACGAATAAACGGGTTTATGCCATTGGCGATGTTGCGGGGGCTTTGCAGTTCACCCATGTGGCTGGCTATCATGCGGGTGTTATAATTAAGTCAGCTTTGTTCGGGCTGCCCTCTAAAGCCAGCACGGGTCACATTCCCTGGGCGACCTATATTGATCCAGAGATGGCACAAGTTGGCATGACAGAAGCACAAGCGCGTGAAACGTATGGGGATAAGTTAGAGGTCTTGCGGTTTGAATATGCAGAAAATGACCGTGCACGGGCAGAATTGGCCACCACGGGTCTGATCAAGGTGATGATCGTCAAAGGGCGGCCTGTCGGGGCCAGCATTGTGGGCGCGCAAGCGGGTGAATTAATCCAGACCTGGGCCTTGGTTATTGCCAATAAATTGAAAATCGGGGCGGTGGCAGCGATGGTGGCACCTTACCCCACATTGGGCGAGATCAATAAACGCGCGGCGGGGCAATATTACACACCGCGTTTGTTTGAAAATGACTTTGTGAAAAGGATTGTCAGGTTGGTACAGCATTTTTGACAGTATAGGATTTGATCCTATGGGACGGAAAACTGCGTTGAGACATACAATTCGATAGAGTAAGTCTTAACTATTGGAACATTGAAACATTGAAACTGAGGGACTTATGTTTTTAAAATCATTATCAGGACGATTTTTGTTGCTGACGATCATCTTTGTGATGCTCGCTGAGGTGATGATCTTTGTCCCGTCTGTGGCCCGTTTTCGTGTGGATTATCTGCAAACGCGGCTGGATAGCTCGCAAATTGCCACTCTGGCTTTGCTGGCAAGCAATGATGATATGGTAACACCGGAATTAGAGGCGGAACTATTGCGAAATGCGGATGTGCTGAACGTGGCTTTGCAACGTGATGCGGTCCGCGAATTGATGCTTTCCTCACCGATAAAATCCTCGATTGATGAAACTTTTGATTTGCGCGGGGCCAGTGCCTGGATACTGATCCGCGATGCGATGCGGGTAATGTGGGGAAATAAAGACCGGGTCATCCGTGTGCGTGGCGAGCCTGCGAATGAGGCAGGGCAACTGATTGAAGCGGCTTTATATGAAATGCCACTGCGTGCGGCGATGGTTGATTACGGATTGAACATTTTCCAGTTATCATTGTTCATTTCTGTGCTGACAGGGGCCTTGTTGTTTGTAGCTGTGCGTTATTTTCTGGTGCTGCCGATCAGTCGCCTGATTTTGCAAATCCGTGGTTTTGAAGAAGCACCAGAGGATGCGCGAAGAATTATACAACCCCAAGCGGGCGTGGCTGAATTGTTGGAGGCCGAAACAGCTATTCAATCTATGCAAATACAGCTTAGCCAATCGTTGAAAGAAAAAGGCCGTTTGGCCGATTTGGGCGCTGCGGTTTCAAAAATCAGCCATGATTTGCGCAATATCCTGACCACTACGCAATTATTGGCGGACCGTATGGAGGCAAGTGACGACCCCGCAGTAAAGAAAACCGCGCCGAAACTGGTGACATCCTTGTCGCGGGCGGTGAACCTGTGCGAAAGTACGTTGCGCTTTGGTAAGGCCGAAGAAACGGCACCGATGCGCACGAAATTTAAATTACGCGCATTGCTGCAAGAAGTGGTCGAGGGTGAAACGCTGGCGATTGAACATACGGATGTGCGTATATCCTTAAATGCTGACAAATTGATTGAAGTGAATGCAGATCGAGAACAACTTTACCGAATAGTGACCAATATTGTACGTAATGCGCGGCAGGTTCTATCATCCAGAAAACATGCGGGCGAAATTCTGGTGAAAGGGGCAGAGACGCCTGAAAATTGGATAATTTCTGTGATAGACAATGGCCCGGGTATGCCTAAACGCGCACTTGATAACCTGTTTACACCATTTGAGGGTGGTGCGCGTAAAGGCGGCTCAGGGTTGGGGTTGGCAATATCTGCTGAACTGATCAAGGGGCATGGCGGGACAATCGAACTGGCGGACACCGGCCCAGAGGGTAGCCGCTTTCTGATAAGCCTGCCAAAAGAAGATGCAAAATAGTGTTTGTTCTGGAAAAAGCGATTGAAACGTCCTATTTGTGACAAAAGCCCCCGTTAGGCGGCGATAAAAACAAGAGCAAAGCTGAGGCAACCAATGCAGTTAACGATGATCGGAACCGGCTATGTAGGACTGGTTTCAGGGGTGTGTTTTTCAGATTTTGGCCATGATGTGATATGCGTCGATAAATTGCCCGAAAAAATCGCGGCACTGCATCGCGGTGAGGTGCCGATTTACGAGCCGGGCCTTGAAGATATGATGACAAAGAATGTGACCAATGGGCGGTTGCAATTCACGCTTGATCTGCAGGATGCGGTCGCTGCGGCGGATGCTGTTTTTATCGCGGTTGGTACCCCGACCCGGCGTGGTGATGGGCATGCGGATCTGACTTATGTCTTTGATGCGGCCCGCGATATTGCCCGTGCCTTGAAAGGTTATACGGTCATAGTCACAAAATCGACGGTACCGGTGGGTACGAACCGCGAAGTAGAACGGGTGATCCGTACGGAAAATCCGGATGCGGATTTCGATGTGTCTTCGAACCCTGAATTTTTGCGTGAAGGGGCGGCAATTGAGGATTTCATGCGCCCTGATCGTGTGGTTGTCGGAGTGGAAAGTGAACGTGCGAAAGAGCTTATGGCACGGGTTTACCGCCCGCTTGCCCTGCGCGAAGCCCCGATTGTTTATACCGATCTGGAAAGCGCCGAGATGATCAAATACGCTGCCAACGCGTTTCTGGCAACCAAGATCACCTTTATAAACGAGATTGCCAACCTGTGTGAAAAAATTGGTGCAAACATTCAATCCGTAGCCCAGGGTATGGGTATGGACAACCGTATCGGCGGTAAGTTTCTGCATGCAGGGCCGGGCTACGGCGGATCATGTTTTCCCAAAGATACCAAGGCCTTGGCGCGGATCGGGCAGGAACATGCCAGCCCGATTAAAATCATTGAAACCGTGATTGCGATCAACGATGAGCGTAAGCGGCAGATGGTTGATAAGGTCATGTACCTGTGCGGTGACAAGGTGAAGGGCAAGAAAATCGCCATTCTGGGTGTGACCTTCAAACCAAACACTGATGATATGCGCGACAGTCCATCGTTGACCATTGTGCCCGCACTTGTGGGTGCGGGTGCTGACGTGCATGTGGTTGATCCGCAAGGGCGCAAAGAGGGTGAAGAATTACTGTCATCTGTGACTTGGGATGAAGACCCGTATGACGCGGCAAAGGGTGCGGATGCAATTGTTGTGTTAACCGAATGGAATGAATTTCGGGCCCTTGATCTGAAGCGTTTGGCTGATAGTATGAAAACCCCGAAAATGGCTGACCTGCGCAATATTTATGACCCTGAAGAAGCCAAAGAGGCCGGGTTGGATTATGTGTCGATCGGGCGGTAAACCCGTGCCATAGAATATTGCATTAAATACGCAATATTTGTGATTTGTATCTGGAAATGCCGCGAAATGTGAATAGTGTAGGCAAACTTTAGGCTTAGAATCATCATGGTAGATATTAACCCAAAAGCATTGCAA
Organism: uncultured Amylibacter sp.; assembly: GCA_964195605.1. GTDB lineage: Bacteria > Pseudomonadota > Alphaproteobacteria > Rhodobacterales > Rhodobacteraceae > Amylibacter. The sequence continues at coordinate 2,503 of CAXMSA010000026.1, read as the reverse complement.
TCGCGGCACCAGATGATGGTGGATTTCCGCCGTGATTTGCATCGAAACCCTGAACTGGGGTTTGAAGAGACCCGTACCGCTACAAAGCTTGCAGAGGCCTTACGCAGTATGGATATTGAAGTGCATGAAGGTATTGGCGGCACAGGTGTTGTTGGGGTTTTACGCACTGGCGGTGGTAATCGCGTGGTAATGTTGCGCGCCGATATGGATGCTTTGCCGATAACTGAAACCAGCACCCATGGATATCCATCTGAAATCTTGGGTAAAATGCACGCTTGCGGTCATGACGGGCATACAACGATGCTGTTGGGTGCTGCCCATTACCTATCCGAAAACCGCCCCTTTGACGGCACTGTGATATTTCTGTTTCAGCCGAATGAAGAACACGGGCTGGGTGCGAAAGCGATGTTGAAAGATGGTTTGATTGCGCAGTTTCAACCGGATGAGGTTTATGGCATTCACAATCTGCCGGGCGCACCTTTGGGCGAATTTTCAACCCGGGAAGGCACGGTATGTGCCAGTGAAAGCCAGTTTGCGTTTGAGATATTCGGGCAAGGCGGTCATGCTTCCATGCCGCAGGTCGGGGTAGACGCAATTTTGGTAGGTTCTGAATTGGTGCAAGCCTTGCAAAATATTGTCGCACGCAAACTGGCACCTTCTTCGGGCGCGGTTGTTTCGGTCACGGAATTTATTACTGATGGGCAACGCAATGTATTGCCCGGACATGCGGTATTGAAAGGTGATACACGCTCTTTTACCCCTGATGATCGTGCGAAAATAGAACAGCTGATGCGCCGGATTGCCAAAGGCATTGCCACCGCCCATGACGTTAGAATTGAGGTGCGGTTTCAAACCGAATTTATGGAAACCATTAATGCGGCTGAACAGGTGAAAGCTGCAATGCAGGCGGCTGGTGGTATCAGTGATCTGGTTGTGCCAGACCGTGCACGCATGACGTTTTCCGAAGATTTCGGTTGTCTGAGTGATGCTATTCCGGGATGTTTTATCTTGATGGGCAACGGGACGAAATACCCGTATAATCAACCGTTACATGCCTCGGATTATAATTTTAATGATGATGCTTTGACACTTGGCGCGGCTTTTTGGGCGCGGCTTATATCAGAGCGTTTACCACAAAAAGGATGCCAAAATGTTTGATGTTTTTAGTGCCGCTTCGGTTGCATATACCCCGATAACTAAAGCAAGCGGTGACGCTTATAACACAGTGATTACCCCCGATGATTTCAAAGCGGCATTCGGTGAAATCACCGCTTGGCAGGGTTATACACCGACACCGCTTTATCACCTGACGGATATAGCTAAGTCATTGGTTCTGGGTGATATTATATACAAAGATGAAGGCCCACGCTTTGGGCTTGGTAGCTTCAAGGCCCTTGGTGGGGCGTACGCGGGCTTGCGGATATTGCAACGTGAATTGGCCGCACGGTTGGACAAAAAAGATGTGACAATGGCCGATATTCGTGCAGGCGTTTACGCGGATGATGTGGCAAAAATCACTCTGGCCTCTGCCACCGATGGCAATCACGGGCGGTCATTGGCTTGGGGGGCGGGGCGTTTTGGTGCGCCTTGCCAGATATATATTCACCGCGATGTCAGTGAGGGCCGCGCGCAAGCAATGCGTGATCTGGGCGCGACTGTTATGCGTGTTGATGGCGATTATGATGCCTCGGTTGACGATGTGCGCCGTGATGCGGATGCCAATGGCTGGTTTGTGGTGTCCGATACGTCTTGGGATGGGTATACCCAGCCGCCGACAGATGTGATGGCGGGTTACGGTGTTATGGTGCATGAGATTGTGCAAGAATTGGCGACCCCGCCAACCCATGTGTTTTTGCAAGGTGGTGTTGGCGGTTTGGCGGCGGCAGTTGCGGCAGGCCTGCGCCAGCATTGGGGCGATAAGGCCCCGCGTGTGGTTGTGGTTGAACCCGAATTGGCGGCCTGCCTGTTTGCCAGTGCAAAAACCGGCGAGGTCACGAATGTTGCGATTAACGAAGAGACCCTGATGGCGGGCCTGTCTTGCGGTGAGCCATCACCACTGGCTTGGAATGTTTTACGCGAAGAGGCCCAGGATTTTCTGACCATACCTGAAGCCATTATCGCCCCCGCGATGCGCTTGGCGGGCCGACCTGTTGGTGGTGACCCAAGCATTGTTGCGGGCGAGTCTGCGGTGGCAGGCTTTGCCTCTGTGATTGCAGCGGCAAGTCAGGACGAATTGCGTGAAAAGCTTGGCCTGAACGATACGTCACGTGTGTTGGTGGTCGGCTCTGAAGGGGCAACTGACCCTGAGATATATGCGCAGTTAATGGCAGGCTAAAACCAACTGGTTACTCCGCCGGCAGCTTGAACTCCGTTGCTTCCGCACGGCTAAGCTGTTCGCCTTGTTTGCGGTTCAACAGGATGTCTCGTGCGCGGGCATAGATGTTGTCTTGCCAGAAGATTAGGCATCCTTTGCAGCTTTTGCCACAGCAGCCTTCGGTGCCGA
>CAXMSA010000025.1:0-25618 GCA_964195605.1 uncultured Amylibacter sp. | reverse complement strand
TCTGGCGATTGCCGAAAACGGTAAAACGCTAGCGCTTGCCAACAAAGAAAGCCTTGTGTGTGGCGGCGCTTTATTGCACGAAACCTGCAAACGTTCTGGGGCTAAGTTACTGCCTGTTGACAGTGAGCATTCCGCGATTTTTCAAGCCCTGAACGGGGAAGAAATGCGCCATGTCGAACGTATCATTCTAACCGCCTCTGGTGGTCCGTTTTTGCATTCTACACGTGCCGACATGGCAAATGTTACGCCAGAACAAGCAGCCAATCATCCGAATTGGTCTATGGGATTACGCATTTCAATTGACAGTGCTTCTATGTTTAACAAAGCAATGGAAGTGATAGAAACAAAAGAACTATTTAATATATCAAGTAACAAAATAGAAGTTGTTATTCACCCGCAATCCATTGTTCACAGCATGGTCGGATTTCAAGACGGTTCTATCATTGCTCAAATGGGCCCAACGGATATGTGCGGAGCCATAGGATATGCGCTCTATTGGCCGGATCGTGCGGATGCGGGGGTGGAACGTCTGGATTTCACCACACTAGCAAACTTAAGTTTTCAACCTGCTGATACCACACGGTTTCCGGCAATCTCTATCGCCCATGATGTTATGCAGCTAGGCGGACTGGCAGGGGCGGTGTTTAATGCGGCCAAAGAACAAGCCTTAGATCTATTCCTAGATCAAAGAATTGGTTTTCTGGATATGGCCAATTTAGTTCACAATACCGTTCAATCTATAGAGAGATTTGGTAATTGTGATGCGGATTCAATGGACAAAATTTCAAAAGCTGATAAATGGTCTCGTGAGTTTGTGTTTAATTTATCTAAAAAGAGTAACAAGTAATGTTCGACTTCCTCGTATATATCCCATTCATCGGCGGTTTTTTATCCACAGTCGTGCCTTTTATCATTGTGTTAAGTATTGTCGTCGCAATTCACGAATACGGCCACTATATTGTTGGCCGTTGGTGCGGAATACATGCAGAAGTATTTTCACTGGGCTTTGGCCCGGTTATTATGTCTCGTTTTGATAAACATGGCACAAGATGGCAGTTAGCCGCGATCCCATTGGGGGGATATGTGCGCTTTTTAGGCGATGCGGATGCTGCAAGCCGCCCTGATGGCAAGGTCATTGATAAGACCCTTAAGCAAAAAACATTAAATGGTGCGAAGCTTTACAAACGTGCTTTGACAGTGGTGGCAGGGCCAGCTGCAAACTTTCTTTTATCCGCGGTTATATTTGCAGGTCTGGTATATAATTCCGGTACAATTTCAAATGACCCTGTGATCGGCAAACTGGCAGCTTTGCCGCAATCGCAATCGCAATTACATGACGGTGACAGAATCATCGCCATTAACGGCACCAAAGTGGATAGCTATTCAGCTATTATTCAAGCATCATATGATCTGGATGCTACATCTGGCATCATTTACCAGATTGAACGGGACGGCCGCACAATAGAGGTTATCGGCCCGTTTATGACACCGGCACTTGTCGGGCGGGTTATGCCGGTTTCACCTGCAAGCAAGGCTGGGCTTAAGAAAGGTGATGTGCTGCTGTCCGTAGGTGGTGTGGAAATTCGTACATTTGCACAACTGGTTGATCAGATTAAAGCATCCAGTAACAGTTCGGTTGATTTAAAGGTCTGGCGCAATGGCCGTGAAATAGATTTGGCTATTACGCCCGAATATAGGGACGTGCAAATCAGTGAAGATGTGTTTGATAAACGCATGATGATAGGTGTTGCCAGTGCCTTTGCATTCGAACCTGTACGTGATGACGTGTCTTTGCTGCAATCTGTAAGCCAAGGTATAAAAAGCACTTATTTTGTTATCAAAAGCTCGCTCAACGGAATTTACCTGATTGTGTCAGGTAAGGTTGGTGCGGAAAATCTGCAAGGGCCGTTGGGCATTGCGCAAATGTCCAGTGATACTGCTTCCGATGGTCTAATATCATTTATCGAACTAATCGCCTTTATTTCGACCAGTATCGGCTTCCTGAACCTGTTGCCTATTCCAGTGTTGGATGGCGGGCATTTGTTGATGTACGGCTTTGAAGCAGTGTTTCGTCGGCCGCCAAGCTTTAAGATGGTACAGATTGCGATGACAACGGGTTTAATGCTGCTTTTATCGCTAATGGTGTTTTCTACATTCAATGATTTAACAAGGTTATTGTAATGGTTGTTAGAATGGGATGGTGCTACTGAAAATCCCGTGTTATACCGCCCGCATATGGGGTATAATACAAGAGCCAATCTGATGACATTTAAGACTGCAAAGCTAAACCTGAAACATGTTCTGAAATCAGCAGGGGTGGCAGCCGTCGTTAGTGTTTATTCACTACATGCGACACCTCAGTTAACAACCGCATATGCGCAGGCAACAGCGGTTTACAGCCGGATTGATGTGGCTGGCAATGAACGTATTGCGTCAGATACCGTGCGGTCTATTTCGGGCATTACCCCCGGCAAACGGGTAACACCTGGTGAAGTGAATGCCGCCACGCAAAACCTTTATAATTCAGGCCTGTTCGAGTCTGTTGATGTGCGCCCTGAACGGGGCCGTTTGGTTATAGAAGTTGTAGAACACCCCACGATTAACCTGATCCGTATTGAAGGCAACAAAAAACTAAAAGACGATGCCTTGGTTAGTCTAGTACAATCTAAATCACGGCGTGCCTTTTCACCCTCAACCGCTGAAGCCGATGCGCAGGCCATTGCAAGTGCATATGCCACAACAGGCCGTTTGGCCGCCACGGTAAAGCCTAAAATCATACGCCGTTCCGACAACCGCATTGATTTGGTGTTTGAAGTGAAAGAAGGCAAGATCACTGAAATTAGCCGCGTTACAATTTTGGGTAACCGCCAATATTCTGATCGTCGTCTTCGCCGTGTGCTGGCAACAAAGCAAGTTGGGATTTTTCGCAGTATAGTTAAGGGCGATACCTATATTGAAGACCGTATTCAGGTAGATAAACAGCTTTTACGTACGTTTTATTTAAAGCGCGGTTATATTGATTTCGAAGTGCAATCGACGACCGCTGAATTTGCCAAACAACGCAATTCATTTCAAGTAAGCTTGAATGTTCGGGAAGGCCAAAAATATAGTTTTGGCGAAATATCAATCATCAGTCTTGAAGATGATATTGATGCCGAAGAATATCAAAAGCTAAATACTATAAAATCCGGCAAAACCTATATTTCCAACCAAATTGACGATGTTTTGGAACGCATTGACCATCAGGCATCATCTGAAGGTAAGAACTTTGTTCAATCTGTTCCACGTGTTACCAGAAATGATACTGAACGTACCCTAGACGTTGAGATTAGTATTGTACGCGGGCCACGCCGTTTTGTGGAACGTATTGATATTGAAGGAAACTCTACAACGTTGGATCGGGTTATCCGCAGCAAATTTAATACTGTTGAAGGCGATACGTTCAATCAACGTGAGGTGCGTCAGGCAACAGATAAAATACGTCAACTGGGCTTTTTTAAGAATGTTGATGTCCAAACCCGTGAAGGTTCCAGCCCTGAACAGATCATTCTGGATGTTAACGTTGAAGAGCAACCAACCGGGACGCTTGGGTTTGGTGTGACCGCCAGTACTGACAGTGGGCTTGGTTTTACCGCCAATGTATCTGAGAAAAACTTTCTAGGCCGCGGTCAGGCGGTTTCAGCGGCTGTAACGGCTTCTGCAGAAGACAGTGCATTGCAAATAGGCTTTGTGGAACCAGCCTTTTTGGGCCGTGATCTGGCATTTGGTCTGGATTTTGGTTTTGGAACGACGGAGCTGGATGATACGCCCTATGATACCTCTACTCTTTCATTTGCACCTAGTCTTTCATTTCCTATCAGTAAAAATGGCCGTCTGAAGATATTTGCAAATTTCTCGAGCGATAAGATAGAAACAAACTCAGAGACAATCAGTACCGCACTTGGGGCAAACGCTGGGCCGAATAATGATCTGGGCGAAGCTTCCGATGTTATGGAGCCTGACTTTGGTTCAACAACAACGGGTATCCTTGGGGTATCTTATAGTTTTGATAAACGAAACTCGATCATTCAACCAACATCTGGTTACAACTTTTCTGTAAAACAGGAATTTGCCGGCTTTACCGGCGACAGAACTTATTCACGCACAACCGCAAAAGCGAAGTTTTTTAAATCACTGTTTAACGAAGAAGTCATCCTTTCGGCAGAAGTTGAAGGGGGGGTAATTATTAGTTCTGATTCTGCCACGTTGATCACGGAACGCTTCATGCTGGGTGGCGCAAATCTGCGCGGATTTAAACAGCAAGGTGTCGGTCCGCGTGATCAAATAGTTGATCAGGCATTGGGCGGGAATCAGTATTTTACCGTGCGTGTCGAAGCCAGTTTTCCATTAGGTCTGCCAGAAGAATATGGCATTCATGGTGGTCTGTTTTTCGATGCAGGCTCGCTTTATGACTTGGATTTCATAGGCACTAGCGGTGTTGATGACAGTGCTTCATTGCGCACATCAATCGGCGTGACTTTATTTTGGGACACGCCACTTGGCCCGCTTCGGTTTGACTTTGCCAAGCCGATTAGTAAAGAAGATTTTGATGAGACCGAAAGTTTCCGGTTCTCAATAGCGACACGTTTCTAGCGTTGCATGGGCAAGCTTCAACAAAATCTGAGATTATGCGCAGTCTTATTATGCCTTCACATACCAGTGGCGGCGGCTGCGCAATACTTCCGGACAGCGGATCAGTTATTATCGGTTGCGACTATTGATCAAGACAAGTTGTTTTCCGACAGCCTGTTTGGCAAAGCTTACAACAAAAATTTTATTAAAAACACCAATACATTGGCCGAAGAAAACCGACGTATTGAAAAAGAACTCACAGACGAAGAAACCGAACTGACAGAAAAACGTAAAACGCTTTCTAATGACGCATTTCGAAAACTGGCAGCGACCTTTAACGACAAAGTTGAAACTATACGCCGCGATCAATCGCAAAAGCTGAAAAATCTGAATGCATCGCGCGTCCAAGCACAGTTAGCGTTTTTTGTAAAAGCAAAGCCCATTATTATCGATCTAATGAATGAACGCGGCATTATGTTTATTCTCAATAAACAGGCCGTTTTTATGTCGGGAAGCTCTGGCGATATCACAGATAGTGCCATTGAACGTATAGATCAGGTCTTGGAGGCAGATTTATTACCCAAGCAGGAATAACCTGCCTACTTGATCAAGATCACATTGATTGTTAATTATAAACTACACATCAACAAAGGTTAGAACGCATGACTGAAACCAGTTCGACAGACATAAATATTCAAGAGATTAAACGATTGATCCCGCACAGGTATCCGTTTTTGTTCGTGGATAAAGTGCGTGATTTCACTCCCAGTACCAGTGCTGTTGGAATTAAGAATGTGACGATGAATGAGCCGCATTTCCAAGGCCATTTCCCATCACAGCCAGTTATGCCAGGTGTGGCAATCGTTGAAGCTATGGCGCAGACCGCAGGTATTATGGTCAGTAAATCGCTGGAACTGGAAGACAGTGGCGCGTTGGTTTATTTCTTGTCCATCGACAACTGTAAATTTCGCCATCTGGTTAGCCCGGGTGATGTGCTTGAGCTGCATGTCACTGTTATTCGTGGCCGTGGTAAAATCTGGAAGTTTCATGGCGATGCTATTGTGGACGGAAAAGTTGTGACTGAAGCCGATTTTGCCGCTATGATCATTCCGCCCGAAGAGGCCTAAACCATGGCAATAGATGGCTCTGCAAAAATTCATCCGAACGCCCTTGTTGAGGCGGGTGCAACGGTTGGGCCTGAGTGTGAAATAGGCCCTTTTGCCCATGTTGGCCCAGAGGTTGTTCTTGGTGCGCATTGCGTATTGAAATCCCATGTGGTTGTGGCTGGCTGGACTGAAATTGGCGAAGGGACAACGATCTTTCCTTTTGCCTCTGTCGGGCATGCGCCGCAGGATCTGAAATATGCTGGCGAACGTACCAAGCTGGAAATCGGCAATAAAAACCGTATTCGTGAAGGTGTTACATTAAATCCTGGAACGATAGGCGGCGGCGGGTTGACTAAAATCGGTGATAATAACCTGTTGATGGTCAACGCCCATATCGGCCACGATTGCATCCTTGGCAATAATATCGTGATCGCTAATGGTGTTAGTTTGGGCGGCCATGTCATTGTCGAAGATAATGTCATTATGGGGGGACATTCTGCGATCCACCAGTTTTGCCGAATTGGCGCAGGCGCAATGCTTGCAGGCTTTGCCGCTGTTGCTGAAGACGTTATTCCTTTTGGTATGGTGCATGGAAATCGCGCGGATTTAACTGGCCTTAATCTGGTTGGCTTAAAACGGCGTGGCTATGAAAAGGCCGATATTAACAGTCTGCGCGCTGTATTCAAAGATGTGTTTCATGGTGAAGAGTACACTTTGCAACAACGCCTTGTTAAAGCGCTGGATGATTACCCAGACAGTGGGCTGGTGATGCAATTAGCCGCATTTATCCAATCGGAAACCTCACGCGGTATTTGTACGCCTAAAGGACGCTAAGATATGTCTACGGCGCCTCTTGCTATTCTTGCAGGCAAAGGCCGTTTGCCTGAAATGCTTGCCGCAAATGCCGCGCAATCCGGGCGCAAGGTGGTATTGGTTTGTTTCAATGGGTTTCGTCCCGACTGGGTAACAAACCAGCCGTTGATCGAAGCTCGGTTTGAAAAGCCTGGCGCCATGTTTAATGCGATCAAAGCTGCGGGTTGCCGCGATGTGGTTTTTGCAGGATACATTATAAGGCCGCGTATTAACCCTTTGAAGTTTGACCTGAAAATGATTTCGGTTGCTGCCAAATTACTGCCTACGTTAAAAAGCGGCGATAGTGCTACTTTAAATGCAGTTCGTGAAATTTTTGAAGCGGAAGGCCTGCAAATAGTCGGGGCGCATGAAATACTGAAATCACTTCTAGCCCCCAAAGGCACCTTGACCAAAACCGCGCCCTCAACCGATGATATGGCAGATATGAAACGCGCCTACACCATTGTAACGCAAATGGGCATTGCCGATGTCGGGCAAGGGGCCGTTGTGGCGCAGGGCCTGTGTCTGGGTATCGAGGCAATCCAGGGTACTGATGCGATGCTTAATTTTGTCGCAACAACTTCGGCCGATTACCGGCCTGATGAAAAAGCAGGGCAGGGCGTGTTGTTGAAAGCCCCAAAGCCCGGGCAAGACTGGCGCATAGATTTACCCTCTATCGGCCCCGACACGATTGAGAATGCCGCAAAAGCGGGTTTAAGCGGCATTGCGGTTCAAGCGCAAGCTGTGCTGGTTCTTGGCCTGGAAGATACAATCGCGGCTGCCAATAAGCACGGCTTGTTTCTTTATGGTTTTGACCCCAAGGATATTACCTGATGGCTGACCCGTTAAAGGTTTTTATCATCGCAGGGGAACCCTCGGGTGATAAGCTGGGCGGTAATCTGATGCAGGGTCTGATTGAACTTACCAAAGGACAGGTGCGTTTTGCAGGTGTTGGCGGTGAAATGATGCAAGTAGCTGGTTTAAAATCACTTTTCCCTATGTTTGACCTAACAATCATGGGTTTGTTTGAGGTAATTCCGTCGATCCCCAAGATCAAACGACGCATAAGCCAGACAATCAAAGCCGCACTGGAAACCCGCCCTGATGTGTTGATCACCATTGACAGCCCAGACTTTTGCCTGCGTGTGGGCAAAGGGTTGCGCCAGACATACCCCAATCAGTTTTGCGTACATTACGTTGCACCCTCTGTTTGGGCATGGCGCCCGGAACGGGCGGCAAAAATGGCTAAAACAGTTAACCACGTTCTGGCATTATTGCCTTTTGAGCCACCTTATATGGAACGCGCAGGCATGACTTGCGATTTTGTGGGGCATCCGGCGACGGCGGAAGATAAGCCGACCAAGGCTCAGATCAAAACCGTGTTGAACGGCTTGGGCTTGAAAGCCACGGATGAGGTCATTTCTGTTTTGCCAGGGTCAAGACGCTCTGAGATCAAAAGACTGATGCCGATCTATTTGGACGCTATAAAGAAGGTATTAAAAGAACGGCCCAAAGCGCAGTTTGTACTGCCCGCAGCCCGCCCGATATTAACCGAAGTTCAGACCCATCTTAAAGACTGCAACTTGCCGATACAGGTGCTTGATCCAACGCAATTTGACCCGCTTGAAGCCGAGCACCGCAAACGTGCGGTCTATGCTGCAAGCCGTGCCGCTCTTGCCACCTCTGGCACCATTGCCCTTGATCTGGCAAAACAACGCTGCCCAATGGTGGTAGCTTATAAAGCCAGTTGGCTGACAGAGCGCGCGGTCAAACGTCTGGCACAAATTGATCGGGCTAATCTGATTAATATTGTCACCGACAATTATGTCGTGCCTGAACTGTTGTTCGAAAAATGCACGGCCCATGCCGCGGCAAAATCACTTTTGGGTATTTTAAACGATAAAAAAACCAGAGATGCGCAAATCGCTGCCCTAAATGACACAATGCAACAGTTGGGTGAGGGCGGTGACCCCCCGGGAATACGTGCGGCCAGGTCTGTTCTGGATGCTATTCACAAAAATCAGCAATAACACTATTTGTTGCCATAAGAAGTTTTTAAGAGTCTATTGAAAACAGATGGTTAGGTGTGCCTTCCGCGGCCCAAACTGTTTCAAATTCAAGCAATCTGGGGTCAATGAAACACCGGATCGGGTTCAGATGCCCAATGGGGGATACGCCGCCAATAGCAAAGCCGGTTCTGGCGCGTATCAAACTGGCGTCGGCTTTACCCAAAGGCTCATTTACTACTTGTGAAGCTTTGTCGGGGCAAACCCGGTTGCCACCCGCTGTCAGAAATAACACAGGGGCATCGCTGCCGTGTGCCAGAAAGATGATCGACTGGCGATTTGATCTAAGTGACGGGCCACTGCATCAGCTGCCTGTTGTGCGGTTTTGACAGGGGTTTGCATCTCAATTATCTCTATTTCAAGACCCATATCCGCGGCATGTCCTGCCACCCGCCTTAAGCTTTTACTCATCGCTTTCACCTGTCTTTCACCTTGACCTTGTTAGCAGCACTGCCCACAAAAGCCTATGTCATTAGAAAATCAAATAACCACCGCCCCAATCCCTTTTGAAAAAGAACTTGGTACTGAAACCGCAGTGTTATGCGGGCAGGTTAATGATGCAATTTACAACCTGATTACGGGTGTTGCTGGGTGCAGCCCTTATCTGCGTGGATTGATGCACAAAGAAAGTGAATGGCTGGCAAATATCTGGGATCAGACCCCTGAAACCGTATTCAGGGCGGTTTTGGATGAAATTGATCCTGATACGCTTTCAACAAGTTTACGCTGCGCCAAACGCCGCGTTGCCCTGTTTACCGCTATTTGTGACCTTGGCGGGGTATGGGCCTTGGAAGATGTCACAAAATCGCTGACAGATTTTGCTGATTTTGCGGTTCACATCACACTAAAACATCTAGTTCAGGCCGAGATTAAACGTGGAAAACTGCCGAAAGAAGCAAATGGTGATGCCGATGAATGTGCCGGTATATTTGTGCTCGCAATGGGTAAAATGGGGGCATACGAGCTGAACTATTCATCAGATATTGATCTGATATGCTTCTTTGACGATAGTCGCTACCAATTGGAAGATTTAAGCGAATTGCGCCCGCATTTGATCCGTATCATCCAGCGTATGTGCAAAATCCTATCCGATGTCACCAAAGACGGCTATGTATTTCGCACTGACCTGCGCCTGCGGCCCAACCCTTCAGTCACGCCTGTGTGTATTTCGGATACCGCCGCGATGCGATATTATGAAACCGAGGGGCGCACATGGGAACGGGCAGCTTTCATCAAGGCGCGCAGTTGTGCGGGGGATATTACATCCGGCACACGGTTTTTAAAAAACCTGACCCCGTTTGTTTGGCGTCGGCATCTGGATTTTGCCGCCATTGAAGAAGCCCATGATATGCGCCTGCGTATCCGCGCACATAAAGGTTTGGCCGGTGATATTGACCTTATGGGTCACAATATGAAACTTGGCAGGGGTGGAATACGCGAAATTGAATTTTTCGCCCAAACCCGCCAGATGATTGCAGGCGGGCGCGATGAAAGCCTGCGTGAGCGCGGAACGCTGGCAAGTTTACAAAACCTGGCGCAAAAAGGTTGGATAAAACATGATGTGGCAGATCATTTATCGGCCGCTTACCGCATGCATCGCACACATGAGCACCGCATTCAGATGGTTGGTGACCTGCAAACCCATAACCTACCTAACACAGATATAGAAATGAACCGTTTTGCGCGATTTTGCAGATATGAAAACACCGATGTACTAAAACATGAAATCAAGCAACGATTGCAATCGGTACACGATATTATTGAAGCATTCTTTGCCCCTGATCCGAATGTAACTGATATAACAACTGATTATGAAAAAACCTTTAGAAGTTGGGAAACGTTGCCGGCCTTTCGCAGCCGCCGCGCAATGGATATATTCCAGCGTCTGAAACCAAAAATATCCAAGGGTATTGCCGCCTCGCAAAATCCTGAAGAAGCCCTTAGTCACTTTGAAACCTTTTTGCGCGGCCTGCCATCTGGGGTTCAACTGTTTTCATTATTTGACAGCAATCCACAGATCCTTGATCTGGTGCTGGATATTGTTGCCACGGCCCCATCTTTGTCGACATATCTGTCACGCAATGCAAGTGTTCTGGATGCGGTGCTGTCAGGCGCATTTTTTCAACCGCTTCCCAACAAAGAAGTTCTTGTTGAAGAGCTGAAAAATACTTTGGCGACCTCTAATGATTATGAAGATAAACTGAATATCACGCGGCGTTGGCAAAAAGAACACCACTTTCGTTTGGGTGTTTTACAATTGCGCAATATCGCCGATGCGTTTGAGGCGTCTTTGGCTTATTCAGAACTTGCACAAGCCTGCCTGATTTGTCTCTTGCCCGTGGTTGAGGCCGAGTTTGCCCGTAAACACGGTGTGATTGAGGGTAGTGGTCTGGCTATTCTGGCGATGGGAAAGCTTGGCTCAAATGAGATGACAGCAACCTCTGACCTTGATCTGATTGTAATCTATGATCCAGCGGGGCAGGAAGGGTCAGACGGCAAGCGCCCACTTGCCACAGGGCAATATTACGCACGCTTAACCCAGGCATTGGTCACGGCAATGTCAACGCCCACAGCGGAAGGAAAGCTTTATGAGGTCGATATGCGCTTGCGTCCCTCTGGCCGGTCTGGCCCGGTTGCGACAAGCGTTTCGGGGTTTAAAAATTACCAAAAAGATAGTGCATGGATCTGGGAACATCTGGCTTTGTCACGAGCCTGTGTGGTGGCAGGGGCACCTGCGGTGGTCAGACAAGTGGAAGATATTCGGGCAAGCGTTATATCTAGCAAGCATGAACCAGCAAAAGTGCTAAGCGAAGTAACCGAAATGCGCGAACGTTTGGCGCAATCAAAGTCAAAGAATAAAACCATATGGGAAGTAAAAGATGTTCCCGGTGGATTGCTGGATATTGAATTGCTGGCACAAGCCTATGCCTTGATCGGTAATATTCTGGAAAATGACCCAAAGGGCCAGCTTGAGTTGGCAGCGAAACAGGGTTTGCTGGAAATCGATGATGTGGAGCAATTAATCGTAACCCACAACCTGTTAAGCCAAATCCAGCATATCAGCCGCCTTTTGGTATCTGGTACATTTGATATCAACACTTTAGGTCAGGCGGGGCTTACGCATATCCTGACAGTGACAGGCTATGATGATAAAATGACGTTGGAGACAGCAATGATGTCGAAAACAAAGGGTGCAGAGGCTATTATATTGAAGTATTTGTCAGGCATCTGACGCGAAGGGGATAAGGGTATTATGGCGGTTTTTAAGGGAAATCTAAAGATTGACCCGCGCGGTATGATCTATGAGGCTTACCGTATCGATGGGGTGATACTTGAAGAATGCCGGATGATTTTTCTGGATTGGGCGATGCATACCCCGCAAGGTGATATGAAATCTTATCTGCAACAGCTGCTAGATGAATATGAAGCTAAAAATCCATCTGCACACCCTATGACACAGGTCATCAAGGCCGGGTTTAAGACTGCTGAAAGTGCCGGTAAACGCCGTGGCGGGCGTTTGGCGCGTGTTTCCGAAAAATAGGGCAGACCCAGGAACCTATTAATCCACAAGCAACAATACGCGACACCGCCTAAGGTACACTGAAACTATATAGTTTCGACTTTACCTTGAATCATCACGGAACGAAAATCCCGTACGAGCTAAAGCGAGAGGCAGGGAATTGCGTTTCAACATTAAGTCGAAACGCTCTGATGGGCCTGCCACCCCAAGACTGAATATCAGATAAGGATGGTTTTGGATGTTTCAAGGTAAGGCTGAACAATTTCATATTGTCCGCATATGCGGTTTTACATGTTTTCTAACATCATACATTTCGTTTTTGCATGTTTGGGATCAGGCCCCAAAGCCTCAAGGACATCGTTGAGTAATTTAATATCTTGTGTGATTTGTAGTTTTTCAGGCCAGTCAATCAATTGTGATGATACCCGTTCTACTGTTTGGATGCAATTTTGCATGCGATACTCCTGACACTAACTAAAACCTGCCTTACAAGCGGCAAGCTATTGACATACAAACGCCAACATTAAGGTGAATATGCCTCAAGTATGTTAAAAAAATGACCGTAATGTGGCGATAGTGCGGCGCTTTATGCCAAAGCCGCCAGTATCCGTGCCCAACTGCGCACGCCTTTGTGGAAGCTGCGGATGTCGTATTTCTCATTCGGGGAATGGATACTATCGTCATCCTGTGCAAAACCGATCAGCAGGGTCTCAATACCGACCAAATCCTGAAAATGCCCTGCAATCGGGATTGAACCGCCACAGCCAACAAAAACACCCTCATTGGCCCATTCATCTGACAGGGCATTGCGGGATGCTTCAAACGCGGGATGATCTATGGCCATGTTAGCCGCTCCAGAGCCGCCGTGTTCATGGAATTCCACGGTGCAATCAGCGGGTAGATGGCTGTTGATATGCGCGCGGAATGCGGCACGAATTTTAACCGGGTCTTGTTGGCCGACAAGGCGAAAACTGACCTTGGCGTGGGCTTGCGCCGGTAAAACGGTTTTAAACCCTTCACCGATATAGCCACCCCAAATGCCGTTCACCTCTGCGGTGGGGCGTGACCAGATTTGTTCCAGCACCGAACGGCATGTCTCACCTGCGGGCACTGATAACCCGACTTCTTTCAGGAAGTTTTCAGGATCAAAAGCCAGAGATTTCCATTGTGCGGCGACATTCGCAGGCAATTCCGGCACGCCGTCATAAAACCCATCCAGCGTCACAGCACCTTTATCATCGTGTAAGCTGGCCAGCGCTTTGGTCAGCACACGAATAGGGTTAATCGACGGGCCGCCATACATGCCGCTGTGCAAATCTTTTGACGGGCCGTTGATGGTGATCTGTTCGCCCACCAGGCCGCGCAACATGGTCACGATAGAAGGCGTGTCGCGTTCCACCATGCCGGTGTCACAGATTAGGGCGACATCGGCGCGTAACTCATCCTTATTAGCCTCCATATAAGGTACCAATGATGGTGAGCCGCTTTCCTCTTCGCCTTCAAAGAAAATTGATATTTTGGTGGGCAATGCGCCTGTTACGGCTTTCCACGCGCGGCAGGCCTCGACAAAGGTCATCAACTGGCCTTTATCGTCGGATGATCCGCGGCCGCGCAGCACTTTGCCTTTGGGCGTGTCTTCAATTTGCGGGTCAAACGGCGGATTGTCCCATAGATCCAAAGGATCAACTGGTTGCACATCGTAATGGCCGTAAAATAGCACATGGGTGCCATCTGTTTGATCACCATGCGCCATCACCATCGGATGACCGGGGGTGGGGCGTTTTGTGGCGTCAAAGCCGATCGATTTTAAATCATCCACCAACCAGTTAGCCGCCTTGTCACATTCGCCCGCAAAAGCCGGATCGGTTGAGATGCTTTCGATCCGCAACAGATCAATCAGGCGGGCAAGGGCGGCATCTTGGTCGGCATCAATATGGGCAAGGACTTTATCAAGGGACATGGGGGTGGCAGCTTTCTATTTCTTGGTCCGCTGCCTGCGCTTTAAAACAATCGCTTCGGCAAGGGTTGGGTTCAGGTGCCAGAATTGACCCACCTGCGTATCACTGTCAACAGCCCCTAAACAAATCGCCATATCCTTGTTTTCATTTACCGCTAAATTTGGCTATAATTAATGACATCGGTTTTAGGTAACAAGATAAAGGAATGATAATGCTTAATCGTGTGGCTTTGGCCCTTTGCCTGATGGCGTCCCCCGTTTTTGCCGAGCCGCTTGTTTTGAACTGGCCAATAGAATGCCGCATAAACCAGACCTGTTTTATCCAGCACTATATGGATCTGGATGATAGTGATGGCGTGCGTGATTATGCAGGCGGGCAGATGGCGAATGATGGCCATAAGGGAACCGATATTCGCCTGACATCCCAAAAAACCATGCAAGAAGGGGTCACTGTTCTAGCGTCATCCGCAGGGCAGGTATTGCTGGCGGGGGTGTTGGGGGTTTGTTTAATTACAGTCAGAATTCTACATATAAAATAGATTTAATCCACTATGCTTTACAGTCGTCTAATACCCTCGCCAAATCCAGCCACCACCAAATATCCGTGTCCCATCAGTCTCGTAAAATACACAAGCTTGCCCGGGGGCGACGCCTTCTTCTGCTGTCAGCAATTCAACCGATGCGGTGTCCGGCCCCAGCGGGCGGATGATGGCGGGTTTGGGGGCGCGGGTGGAACGTACGCGCACGTCGACGTGCCACTCATCGCGGCTACCGAACGGCTCACCCCCCAGCCAGTTAATTTCGCGTATGGAAATATGCGTGGTGCCAAGCGCCTCTTTCGGGCCGACGATGACGTGTTTTAGGTCAGGATCAAGCTTCACCACATAAAGCGGCTCACGCCCGCCAATACCAAGCCCGCGGCGTTGGCCGATGGTGTAGTGGATCACACCTTTGTGCTGGCCCAGAACTGAACCATCAAGATGCACGATGTCACCGGGATCAGCCGCCCCCGGGCGCAACTTTTCAATTACGGCAGCATAGGACCCGTTGGGCACGAAACAGATGTCTTGGCTGTCGGGCTTATCGGCCACAGGCAGGCCGAATTTACGGGCCAATGCGCGGGTTTCAGCCTTGGATGGCAAATGCCCAAGCGGGAAGCGTAAGTATTCCAACTGGTCTTGCTTGGTGGAAAACAGGAAATACGACTGATCACGGTCGCCGTCCGCCGCTTTGTGCAGCTCAGCTTTTTGCGGCCCCTGAAAGCGTTGGATATAGTGGCCAGTGGCCATGCAATCCGCATCCAGATCTTTGGCGGTTTCCAAAAGATCGCGGAATTTCACACGCTCATTGCAGCGAATGCACGGCACAGGGGTAGCACCTGCCAGATAAGCGTCAGCGAACTCGTCAATCACGCTTTCTTTAAACCTGTTCTCATAATCTAGCACGTAATGCGGAAAGCCCATTTCATCGGCCACGCGGCGTGCATCGTGAATATCGCGGCCTGCACAACAGGCACCTTTTTTGGCAAGCGCTGCCCCGTGATCGTATAATTGCAGCGTGACACCAACCACGTCATAGCCCTCGGTCGCAAGCTGGGCTGCTACAACAGAACTATCGACGCCACCGGACATGGCAACAAGCACACGGGTATCTTTGGGATCTTTGGCAAATCCCATCGAGTTTAGTTTGGTTAGAGTATCAGCAGACATGGTTACGATCCTATGAATGTCTCGCTTTATATTAAAAGGCAACACACTCACAAGGGGGAGTTTCATATGTGATTAAGGGATTTGGGATAAATCCACCCATAGGAAATATGTGAGGTGCAAATGTACGTGAAAAATTAATAAGCCAAATTATGTGACGCTTCCCAATGGGCGTAAGTTGACACGTTCGGTATTACCCCCGACAGACACCAAACGTTGGGTGGCATCGCGTAAGGCAAGCGTGGTGCTTGCTGTGCAAACCGGGCTGGTAGATTTGACTGAAGTTTGTAGCATGTATGAAATATCCAAAGAAGAGTTTAATAGCTGGGTGAATGCGGTAAAATCACATGGGATCAGTGGTTTAAAAACAACAAAGCTACAAAACTATCGACAACCCTAAGTCGAACTGCTATTTTGTTCTAGGGGGTAACCAGTGGTTAACCATTGTTGCGCAAAGTGTGGGGAATATTATCCAACCGTTCGCGGAGGCAACACATGCGTATATTACTGGTCGAAGACGACCCTACCACTTCCAAAAGCATCGAGTTGATGCTGCAAAATGCCAATTTCAATGTTTACGTCACAAATATGGGCGAAGAGGGCATCGATCTGGCTAAACTTTATGATTACGATTTGATATTACTTGATCTGAACCTGCCCGATATGCATGGACATGAGGTTTTGCGCCAATTACGCAATGCCAAAATCTCTACGCCGATTTTGATTTTGTCGGGATATGATACTATTGAAGATAAGATTATGGGTTTTGGCTATGGGGCGGATGATTATCTGACCAAGCCGTTTGACCGGGCCGAACTTGTTGCACGTATTCTGGCGATTGTACGCCGCTCGCAAGGGCATGCAGAATCAATGATTGAAACTGGCCGTATCTGTGTGAACCTGGATCAGAAAACTGTAGAGGTTGCCGGGGCACCGGTGCATCTGACAGGTAAAGAATACCAAATGTTTGAACTATTATCGCTACGTAAAGGCACAACTCTGACCAAAGAGATGTTTTTGAACCACCTTTATGGCGGTATGGATGAACCTGAATTGAAGATCATAGATGTGTTTATCTGCAAGCTGCGTAAAAAACTGGCGAAAGCCACAGGCGGTGACAGCCATATTGAAACGGTTTGGGGGCGTGGGTATGTTTTGCGTGATCCCGTTGCGCAAACTCCAAGAGTTCTGGCCGTCGCAGGATAAAAACTGCTGGACGGTTTTGCCATCTCGCCGTACATCTTAATACAAAGATAATGGCGGGGTGGCAGGGTGCCGGAAATTGTAGTTTCTAAGCTTTCAAAAGATCAGGCAAAGTCGGAACTGGCCCGTCTTGCCAAGGTTCTGGCTTCTGCTAACCAGCGGTATCATACGGATGATGCGCCCGAAATATCTGATGCGCAATATGATCACTTAAAGCGGCGTAATGCTGATATCGAAGCTAATTTTCAAGAGCTGAAACGTACAGACAGCCCATCGGATCAGGTGGGTGCACCTGTATCGGAAACATTCTCAAAAATCACGCACGCGGTGAGGATGTTATCGCTTGGCAATGCGTTTGACGATGCGGATGTTGTTGATTTTGATAATCGTGTGCGCAAGTTTCTGGGGGCAGGTGCCGATACCCCGTTACTTTATACCGCAGAACCAAAGATTGACGGCTTATCACTGTCTTTGCGCTATGAAAGCGGCCGGCTTATGCATGCGGTAACGCGCGGAGATGGTGAAGTTGGTGAGAATGTGACCAACAACGCGCGCACCATTTCGGATATTTCCCAAACCATTAAGGATGCACCCGATGTGATGGAAATCCGTGGTGAGATTTATATGAGCCACGCTGATTTTGATGCATTGAATGCGGCGCAAATCGACAAAAATGCCAAAGTCTTTGCCAATCCGCGCAATGCCGCTGCAGGGTCTTTGCGCCAATTGGACGCAAAAGTAACCGCTATCCGCCCATTGAAGTTTTTCGCTTATGCATGGGGGGAATTGTCAGAACCGTTGGCAGATACGCAAACAGGGGCAATCGCACGAATTGCCTCAATGGGGTTTTCGACCAATCCGTTAACAAAAACCTGCGACGGCCCAAAAGAGTTGATTGCGCAATACGCCCGCATAGAAGAGCAACGCGCGACCCTTGGTTATGATATCGACGGGGTGGTTTACAAAGTTGATAATCTTGCATTGCAGACGCGCCTTGGGTTTCGTTCCACCACGCCGCGTTGGGCCATTGCCCATAAATTCCCTGCCGAAATAGCCCATACACGGATAGAGGCGATTGAAATACAGGTTGGGCGCACCGGCGCACTTTCCCCTGTGGCGCGGCTTTTGCCTGTTACCGTTGGCGGTGTGGTTGTGTCCAATGCCACGCTACATAATGAGGATTATATCAAAGGGGTGGATAGTAAGGGTAATGCGATCCGTGAGGGCCGCGATATTCGTAAAGGCGACTGGGTGGAAGTGTACCGCGCTGGTGATGTGATCCCGAAAATCCGCGATGTGGATTTGTCTAAGCGGCCGGATGACAGTGAAGCTTATGAATTCCCTACAATATGCCCTGAATGCAAATCCCCCGCAATCCGTGAAGAAGGTGATAGTGTGGCGCGCTGTACCGGTGGGATTATTTGCCCCGCGCAAGTTGTTGAAAAAATGAAACATTTCGTGGCGCGTGGGGCATTTGATATTGAAGGTCTGGGGGCGAAACAAATTGAGATGTTTTTTGAGGATGCAGACCTGCCGATAAAAGAGCCTGCCGATATATTTACATTGGAAAGTCGCGATGCACAAAACTTCACTAAGTTGAAAAATCGCGACGGCTGGGGGGCGCGCTCGGCCACAAATCTGTTTGCGGCAATCAATGAAAAACGTAAGATCCCATTGAACAAGCTGATTTTTGCATTGGGTATGCGCCATGTTGGCGATAGCACAGGTACGCTTTTGGCCAATAACTACGGCTCATGGGCTGCATTTGAGGCTGCAATGGATGCCGCCATTGATCATCAGGATGAAGCATGGGAACAACTGAATGCCATCGACGGTGTTGGGGTGGTGATGGCCACAGCCCTTGTTGACACATTTCATGCAGGCGAGACCCGCGATGCGATTGACCGCTTGGTTGCTGAGTTGGATGTGCAGGATATGGTTAAGCGGGATTGTTCGGGCAGTCCTGTTGCGGGCAAAGTGGTTGTCTTCACTGGCGCGTTGGAATTGATGACACGGGCCGAAGGCAAGGTGAGGGCTGAAGACATGGGCGCGAAAGTTTCAGGCTCGGTTTCAAAAAAAACCGATTATGTTGTTGCGGGGCCGGGGGCTGGTTCGAAAGCCAAAAAAGCCACAGAACTTGGTGTCACCCTGTTGAGCGAGGCTGAATGGCTTGATCTGATCGGCCAAAACGGGTGATATTAACCCCATGAGCCGCCGCCCCGAAATTTTGTTCCCTTTATTTGCCGATCTGAAAGGTCTGGACGGGGTCGGGCCGCGCACGGCGGAACATTTTGCCAAAATGGATGTGGAAAAACCGCGTGATCTGCTGTTCACGCTGCCCCATAATATTATTGACCGTAAAATCATCAGCAGTATTAATCAGGCAGACCTGCCAAGTGTGGTGACGGTTGAGGTTGAAGTGGGCTTGCACCAGCCAAACGCGATCAAAGGGCGGCCCTACCGTGTGATGGTGGAAGATGCGCATGCATCATTTCAACTGGTGTTTTTTCATGCTCGTGAAGATTGGTTGCGCAAGCAACTGCCAGCGGGGCAACGGCGGGTGATCTCGGGTAAATTGGAAGTGTTCGACGGTCTGGCCCAAATGGTGCATCCCGATTACATTTTGCGTGTGGATGAGGTGGATCAGATACCTGAAGTGGAACCAATTTATCCGTTAACGGCTGGGGTGACGCAGAAAGTTATCAGTAAAGCGGCACAGGCCAGTTTGGATCGGATTAAAAATTTACCGGAATGGATAGAGCCATCGGTTTTAAAGCAAAATCAGTGGCCTGCATGGCGTGACGCGGTTTTAAGCGCACATCACCCAAAGACGATTAGTGACTTGTCATCAAGTGCAAAAGCCCGCGAGCGGCTGGCATATGATGAGTTTTTGGCGCATCAGGTCACCTTATCTTTAGCACGTGCTAGAACGCGGCGTGCTAAGGGCTTTACCACCATAGGCACCGGCGAGTTACGCAATAAGGTTTTGGCAGCCTTGCCTTACAAGCCCACTGACGCCCAAAACCGGTGCATTGCACAAATTGCCGATGATATGGCCAGCGAAGAACGAATGAACCGTCTTTTGCAGGGCGATGTGGGGTCAGGTAAAACGCTGGTGGCGTTTATGGCTTTGCTTGCAACCGTTGAAGCGGGCGGGCAGGGCGTGATGATGGCACCAACAGAAATTCTAGCCCGCCAACACTTGGCAGGCTTGCAGCCTTTGGCGGAAGACGCCGGTGTTGTGCTAGAAATTCTGACAGGTCGTGACAAGGGAAATGAACGTAAGGCCAAGCTAAAAGCACTGGCAAATGGCAATATCCACATTCTGGTTGGCACCCACGCAGTGTTTCAAAAAGATGTTATATTCAGCAGGTTACGCCTTGCGGTTATCGATGAACAGCATCGTTTCGGGGTGCGCCAACGCATGGATCTAGGGGCAAAAGGCGATGCCGTGGACATTCTGGTGATGACTGCCACACCGATCCCGCGTTCACTGGAACTGGCGCATTATGGCGATATGGATGTATCGATTTTGGATGAAAAACCGCCCGGACGACAGGCAATAGACACGGTTCTGGTGTCAAATGCACGTATGGATCAGGTCGTGGCACGTCTGAAGGCCGCAGTTGCCGAGGGGCGGCAAGCCTATTGGGTCTGTCCGTTGGTAGAAGAAAGCGAAGTGGTGGATTTTGCTGCCGCAGAAGATCGATATCGGGCGTTGCGGCTGACTTTAGGGGATCAAAATGTCGGCTTGGTGCACGGGCAGATGCCACGTGGCGATAAAGACGCGGCCATGGCGGCATTTGCGGCTGGGGACACGGCCGTTTTAGTGGCAACAACGGTGATTGAGGTCGGGGTGGACGTACCGAATGCCTCTATCATGGTTGTAGAGCAGGCTGAACATTTCGGGCTGGCGCAATTACACCAGTTGCGCGGCCGTGTTGGGCGCGGATCGCAAGCCAGCACTTGTTTGTTAATGTATGCGCCACCGCTTGGTAAAACGGCAGAGCGCAGATTGACGGTGATGCGTGAAACCGAAGACGGTTTTGTTATTGCCGAAGAAGATTTGAAATTGCGCGGGGCCGGGGATTTGTTAGGCACGGCACAATCCGGCCTGCCACGATTTAGAATTGCCGACTTAGAATCGCAAACCGCCTTGATGAAAACTGCGCATGATGATGCTAGAATGTTAATAAACAGTGATCCAAAGCTAAAATCACCCCGTGGTGAGGCAATGAGAACACTTTTGTTCTTGGTGGAACAAGATAAAGCTATTCGTTTATTATCAGTAGGTTAGTAGTATTTTACCAAAAGACGTTCTACTTTGTTCACTAATGTTCTATAAAAGTTCTTTACATTAGGGAACACATATGAGAACAAATAGGCAACAGAAAAGACGAACACGGCAGGATAGAAAATGAAACATATTACCAAGCTCGCAACCCACACCCCTAAAGCCATCATCGAAGACATCCTTGGCTTAACCGCTATTTTTATCATTTTAACGGTCGGCCTATATCTACCAAGCCTGTAGCAACCTTTTCGCCTGCAATCTGTCTGGACTATAAAGCAGCATTACCACCCTTATACTGCGTTACTGGGTCCATGCCTCACGGAACACGATCTTGTTAGATCACATTCAGTTTCCAGATTAGATTTGCTTCAACTTAATGCCGCAACTATCTGGTTTGCGGCATTTTTTTATGTTTGCGCGATAGCTTCAAGCGTGGCTTCAAACGCCAGCATAATAGATGCATGACGATTGGCATAAGCGCGTGCGGGCAATAATACTTCCAGATCGTCAAACGGGGCGGCTGGTATATTCCCATCGCCTTTGAGCATGGCAAAGAGCTGGTCGCGGCCGGATGTAATTTGTTCTTGGGACAGACCAATAACATGGGACGCCAGAATTGAGGCGGCGGTTTGACCCAAGGCGCAGGCTTTCACATCCTGACCAAAATCAGTGACAATACCGTCCTTTACTGTGACATCCACCTCAACGGTAGACCCGCATAGGGGCGAGCGTTTGCGCACGGTCGCATCGGGGTTTTCAAGGCGCTCGGTTAGCGGAATGGCCGCAGCCAAAGCCAAAATGCGCCCTGAATAAAGTTTCATTAAGTCTTGATCGTCTGCCATGTATTTTGGCCTTTGCAATTCATTTGTTAAGCGCATATTTAGGGCGATGACGCAGGAAAGCAAAGCGAAAGTGACGATAATGGTAAAATTCGATGCGGCATCTTTAAAATATGATGCAAAAGGCCTGATCCCCGCAATTGCACAACAGGTGGAAACCGGCGAGGTGCTGATGATGGCCTGGATGAACCGTGATGCGGTGGACGAAACTTTGCGCTCTGGCCATGTGACTTATTGGTCGCGCTCACGGCAGGAATTTTGGAAGAAAGGCCTAACATCTGGGCATGTGCAAAAGCTGGTGTCGCTGCGGGTCGATTGTGACCGCGATTGCCTGCTGCTTACTGTCGATCAAACCGGGCCTGCCTGCCACACGAACCGGCGTAATTGTTTTTATACAGAAGTGCGTAACGGGGATGAGGTTGAGATCCTTTCGCCTGTGGCTTAAAGCCCAACTATATCGCGAATATCTTGCGGACTTGCCCCATCTGCACGGCATTTGGCGATCGCGCGTGCGTCATCGCGCTTGGCCAGACGTTTTCCGTTTTCATCGCGGATCAATTTATGATGGCGGTAGAACGGGGTGGGTAAGCCAAGCAATGTCTGCAACAATCTATGGATTGGTGTGGCACTTACCAAATCGCGCCCGCGCGTAACATGTGTGATATTTTGCGCCGCATCATCAACCACGACCGACAGGTGATAAGAGGTGCCAATATCTTTGCGTGCTAGGACAATGTCTCCGTATTCGGATAATAATTTATCTGTCGTAATTACAATGGTTTGTTGATTTTCACCACCAAATTCGATGTAACTGATTTCAGATTTCAATCTTGCGATAGCTTTGCCCATGTTCAAGCGGATTGCATCCGTTTTCCTGCGCTTTTCCATCAGGCGATGCTGACAGGTTTGCGGGTAAACTGGGCCATCGGGGCCAGTGGTGACACCTTCTTGCGGGGCTGACATCGCTTGGGAGATATCGCGCCGGGTGCATTTACAGGGGTAACACAGATCAAGGGCTATAAGCTGATTCAGGGCTGCGTCATAAGTGGCAAGGCGTGTGGATTGGCGCATAACGGGGGTGGGCCAAGACAGACCAAGCCATGCAAGGTCGTCGTAAATAGCTTGTTCAAATTCAAGTTTGCATCGCGGCAGGTCAATGTCTTCAATCCGCAACAGAAATGCACCATGATTTGCACGTGCCGCATCAAATGCAAGCAGCGCGGAATAAGCGTGCCCCAGATGTAAAAGCCCTGTGGGTGAAGGGGCAAAACGTTCAATTGGGTTTAGACTTATGGGGGGATCGAAATTCACTGCTTCTCGCTTTGCTCGAACGTGATTTTCAATGCACATTGTTTTTGTGAAAAGTCGAAACGCATATATATCAACGTTTGCGCATCACATAAACGGTGGCATCCATGCCTTTGCCCGGTAAATGGGCCCCGTGTTTTTTGAACAGTAATTGAAACGCACCGCAATCGGTGTGATTCATCACGCAGCATTCAAAGGCGGGGTCTTTCAAGGTGTGATCATTGAAGGAAAACACAGCTAATCCGCCGCTTTGAAGTTTTTTCAACGCGTCATAAAGTAAATTGACAGGGGCACCACCGGTACCGATGACGCCTATGGCACAGATGGCGTCATAAGTGCCGTCCTTAAAAGGAAATGGTTTTTTAGTGGTTGATAGCCAGAGATGGTCATAGACGTTGCGGGTTTTGGCAATTTCAAGCATTTCGGGGTTTATTTCACAGCCATCAATGCGGCTGAAACCAGCTTCTTTCAGATATTTTCCGGACAGGCCGGTGCCACAACCGATGTCTAGAATGGCAATATCTTGTTCGGGGGTGAAGCCTGATAATGCTTTGGCGCAACGTTCGGGGGTGGCATAGCCGTTTTCCAGAACTTCGGCATCATAGGTTTTGGCCCAGTCACTGTAGAACTTTTGGGTCTCTGCCCTGGTTTCCAGCCCATATGCGCGGGAAAGATAGTCTTTATTATCGCTCATAGGGGCGATGTTAACAATCCTTTAACCAATTTGTCCAGTCTGCTTTGGCCCGTTCAGTATAGGCCAGATAGCGGTCTTTGCGATTACGCCGCCCGCCTTTGACGTTATCTACAGGTGGGAACAGGCCGAAATTAACGTTCATCGGTTGAAAGGTTTTAGCTTCAGCCCCACCAGTAATGTGGCTGATCAAAGCCCCCATTGCGGTGGTGTTGGGTGGAGATTTGCGGGTTTCACCCAAAGCTTCAGCCACAGCCATACGGCCTGCAAGCAAGCCCATTGCAGCACTTTCAACATAACCTTCAACGCCGGTAATTTGGCCTGCAAAACGCGTTAGGGGTTGTGATTTCAGACGCATCTGATCATCCAGCAGGCGTGGTGAATTGATAAAAGT
Organism: uncultured Amylibacter sp.; assembly: GCA_964195605.1. Taxonomy (GTDB): domain Bacteria; phylum Pseudomonadota; class Alphaproteobacteria; order Rhodobacterales; family Rhodobacteraceae; genus Amylibacter. The sequence goes on along the minus strand of CAXMSA010000025.1, from coordinate 1,071 downwards.
GTTGCGATGTATGCCGCCCAAACGGGCAAACTCGGCATTTTCCAACCCCGGGATCATCGATAAAACCCTTGCCTGTTCGCCGTATTTCATTTTTGTCTGGAAACCGACGATATTAAACAATGTGCCAAGCGCGTTGTCGCGGCGTAATTGCACGATGGCGTGGGCTTTGATCTTTGGTTGATGCGGGTTGGTCAGGCCAACGGGTTTCATCGGGCCCCAACGCAGGGTTTCGCGGCCACGTTCGGCCATGACCTCAATCGGCAGGCAACCTTCAAAATAGGGGGTGTTTTGCTCCCAATCCTTGAATTCTGTTTTCTCGGATGCAAGAAGTGCATCTATGAAAGCGTTATATTGGGCTTCGTCCATCGGACAGTTCAGATAGGCGGTTTGTTCTTCTACCGTTTCGCCCTTGTCATAACGCGATTGGAACCAAGCTTGGCTCATATCCACGCTTTCGGCGTAAACAATTGGCGCGATGGCGTCGAAAAATGCCAGTGAGGTTTCGCCGGTTTCAGCCAAAACCGCTTCAGCCATGGATTGCGAGGTCAAAGGCCCCGTGGCAATAATGGTTTGGCCCCAATCATGTGGCGGTAACCCCGTAACCTCACCACGTTCAAGCGTCACCATCGGATGGGACAGCAGTTTTTCAGTGACGCCTTGGCTGAACGCATCACGGTCAACCGCCAATGCGCTGCCAGCGGGAACAGCATGTTTGGCACCCAATTCCATGATGATTGAGCCCGCTGCACGCATTTCCCAATGCAACAGCCCGACCGCATTGGCAGTGTCATCGTCGGAACGAAAAGAGTTGGAACAGACAAGTTCGGCCAAGCCATCGGTTTGATGGGCGAAGGTTTTCACGTTGGGGCGCATTTCGTGCAGCATCACGGGGATGTTCGCACTGGCGATTTGCCATGCGGCCTCAGAGCCGGCCATGCCGCCGCCGATGATATGGATGGGTTTTGTCATAAGGGGGGTCTATGTGAGAGTGAGATAAAAGAAAAGGGGCCCTCAAGCCCCTAATCCGAAAAAATTATTGTAGCTTCAGGATTTGTCGATCGACAGTCCACC
>CAXMSA010000024.1:0-26327 GCA_964195605.1 uncultured Amylibacter sp. | reverse complement strand
GATCGTTTGCTTTACACGCGGCACCATGATTGTGACCGATGCTGGCGAGAAGGTTATTGAAGATCTGGTTGCCGGCGACATGGTGATGACCAAGGATCACGGGCTTCAAGAACTGCGCTGGATTGGCTCTCGGACTGTGCCTGCGAAGGACAGTTTTGCACCGATTATGATCAGATCAGGGGTGATGGGTAACGACCGTGATTTGATGGTATCACCGCAACACCGTATGGTTGTTGAGGGCTGGAAATCAGAACTGTTGTTTGGTGAGCGTGAAGTATTGGCAACTGCTAAGTATTTGGTAAATAACGATACTATCTATGTGCAAGCTGGCGGCATGGTGGAATATTTCCACATGATGTTAGACAGGCACGAGATCGTTTACGCCAATGGTGCTGCATCAGAAAGCTTCCATCCGGGTGAAGTTGGGATCAACGCGCTGACAAATGAAGCGCGTGACGAGATCTATACATTGTTCCCTGAAATGCGCGATAATGTCGGGGCTTATGGCCCTGCAGCACGCACAAGCTTGAAAGGCCATGAAGCCAAAATTCTGGCAAAAAACCCTGACTTTCTATGCTAGGAACACACCCTTTAAAATTGAAACCGCGCTGGTGCAGATCAGCGCGGTTTTTTTGTGTCTGGGGGCTGAAATGACGGGTATGGAAAGCGTATGGAATACGTATGGCAAGCGTATGGCACTGGGACGTTTGGATATTTAAACCATTTGGAAAGCTTAAGGACGGGTTTCCAAGAAGTGTTGGGAATTGGCTTTGGCCGTTTGCGTGTTGAACCGCAGGTATTTTCTTATTCGGAAAATCTGTGCCGGAAAGATATTTGGCAGCGCGCTTGGCTGAGTATTTTGATGCCATATGCTTTTGTGATGCGCTTTTAGGCAGGTTCACAAGGTCGTGGAAGAAAGCTGCTGCAATAAGTATTTCCAAGTCGCAGTGGATGCTTTCGCCAGCTGCAATCTTCAGGCAGTTTTTCCAAACTCTGTGAATATGTCCTAGGTCGTGGGCGCCGTCTGTTTGATCAGACCAGTGTTTTAACAATTCAGCTTGGTATTTCGCGCGTTCTTTAGAAAAGTCATGCATAGAAGCTCTTTTATATGACGCTCTAAACCAACCTGCTTTGTTCCACAGCTGCTTTCACGAAATCCCTGAACAGGGGGTGCGGGTCAAAGGGTTTGGATTTCAGTTCCGGGTGGAATTGCACGCCGATATACCACGGGTGGTCTTTGGCCTCGACGATCTCGGGCAGTTTGCCGTCAGGTGACATGCCTGAGAATATCAGGCCGCACTCTTCCAGTTTTTCGCGGTATTTGATGTCGACCTCATAGCGGTGGCGATGGCGTTCTGAGATGGCGGTGTCGCCGTAAACGGCGGCAACTTTGGAACCTTCTGTGAGGGTCGCATTATAGGCGCCCAAGCGCATGGTGCCGCCTTTGTCATCCGTCACGGCGCGGGCCACTGTGCGGTTGCCTTCGATCCATTCTTTCAGGTGGTAAACCACTGGTGTGAAACGTTTATCACCTGCCTCATGGTCAAATTCCTCAGAGCCTGCATCGGCCATGCCTGCCAGATTTCGGGCTGCTTCAATCACTGCCATCTGCATGCCAAAACAAATGCCGAAATAGGGAATGTTGCGTTCGCGGGCAAAGGTCGCCGCCTTGATCTTGCCCTCACTGCCGCGTTCGCCAAAGCCGCCCGGTACCAATATGGCGTCGAAGCGTTCAAGATGCGGGGCGACGTCTTCGCTATCGAATATTTCGGCGTCGATCCATTCGGGTTTCACTTTGACACGGTTGAACATGCCGCCATGGGTCAGGGCCTCGCCGATGGATTTATAGGCGTCTTCAAGCTGGGTGTATTTGCCGACGATAGCAACTTTTACTTCGCCGTCTGGATTGTGCATGCGATCGGATACGTCTTGCCATGTGGACAGATCAGGGTCAGGTGCATCAGTGATGCCAAAGGCGGCCAGAACAGCGCGGTCCATGCCGGCTTTGTGGTAGGCAAGGGGGGCGTCGTAGATGGTTTCAAGATCGTATGCAGGGATTACGCTGTCAGGGCGCACGTTGCAGAAAAGTGCTAGTTTGGCGCGTTCCTTTTCGGGGATGCTGTGTTCGGATCGACAAACAAGTATGTCTGGTGCGATGCCGATGGAGCGCAGTTCTTTGACCGAGTGTTGGGTTGGTTTTGTTTTCAGTTCTCCACTGGCAGCTAAGTAGGGCAGCAGGGTGAGGTGCATGAATACGCATTGGCCACGCGGTTTATCTTGGCTGAACTGGCGGATGCTTTCAAAGAACGGCAGACCTTCGATGTCACCCACGGTGCCGCCGATTTCGCATAGCATAAAGTCGACCTCATCGTCGCCTATGTTGATGAAATCTTTGATCTCGTTGGTCACATGCGGGATCACTTGGATGGTTTTGCCCAAATAGTCGCCGCGGCGTTCTTTTTCCAGCACTGTGGTATAGACGCGACCAGACGAGATGGAATCGGTTTGGCGCGCAGCTACACCAGTGAAGCGTTCATAATGGCCCAAGTCGAGGTCGGTTTCGGCGCCGTCATCGGTGACAAACACTTCGCCGTGTTCAAAAGGTGACATAGTGCCGGGATCGACATTCAGATAGGGATCAAGCTTGCGCAGGCGTACAGTATAGCCGCGCGCTTGTAACAATGCGCCTAATGCAGCAGAGGCCAAGCCTTTGCCTAAGGATGAAACAACGCCGCCTGTAATAAATATATATCGTGCCATAGATCTGGCATCTCCCGTGGTTTTTTTGGTTATTGGGGCGTCCCTGAGCAGTCAAAAAACGCCTGTATCACGGGGTTTGATTAATAACGGCTCTCGGCGATTCTGACAAGGGCAGAACCGCAATATCATGTGGTTTTTTGGGAACCCCAACTATTTGTTGGGGTTACGTGGCGTTATTCTGATGTTGGTGGGGCTGCTGGCGTAGGTGGCAGAAGATTACCATCCAAACCAGAGGGGGCCGTGCTATCCGTTTGGGTGTTTGGTGGCAGCAGATCAGAGCCCAAACCGTCTATCACACTGCCAGAGACAGCATTTTGCGCTGCGATGATAGTTAGTGCGATGCTGGTGATCACAAAGCCTATCGCAAAGAACCAAGTAACTTTAGCCATTGGTGTGGATGCCGGGCGCCCAGAACGGCCGCCACCGCCACCGCCACCGCCAATGCCCAAGCCGCCGCCTTCGGAGCGTTGGATCAGCACAATGGCGATCAAGCTCAAAGCTAGGATCAGGTGAATGACAAGTACGACGTTTTCCATGGGGTTGCCTTGTGTGTGATAACTACTCGGCGGTGTCTAATATATGCAACGCGGCTTGTCGATGGGTTATTTGATGCCTTTGATAAGAGATAAGAAATAGCGGATCATGTTGTTGGCGTGGGTGCTGTCATTTTAATGAATTGGCTTTCCTTCACCGTTTCCATCACTGCAAAAGAATTAGATTGCCTTACCCCGGGCAATTTCCCGATAGCTTCGCCCAGTATTTCACGGAAATGGGAAATATCGCGTGTGCGTACCTTTAATACGTAATCGAATTGACCTGCTATCAGCATACAGCTTTCAATTTCCGGAATGTCGGTGACTGCTTTATTAAACTCTTCCAACGCGTTGTCGCTAGTTTGATTCAAAGTGATATGAACAAGCGTAACCTGTTTCATTTCGATAAGATTAGGGTTCAAGATGGCGCGATATTGTTCAATTACGCCCGATTTTTCCAATCTTTTCACCCGTTCGGAACACGGTGTTTTGGTTAAGTTCACCCTGTTCGCAAGCTCTACAATTGACAACCTGCCGTTTACTTGAAGCTCATCAAGTATGCGTCTGTCTATAGCATCAAATTGCCTGCTCATCAGTCTTTTTTCCTATTTAATACCCATTAGAAGGGCAAAAGTCCAAATATATTCTTATTATAGGTCCAATTACTAGTCTTTATGGCTATCATTTAACTTAGGGGCAAGTATTAATTTAAACCATTCCACTAATCGATTTGCCCTTGTTCGAAAGCGTATTTTTACAGAACCGGTTAAAATGGGGAACCAACAGGAGTTATTATTATGACAACAACATTGGTAATAGGATTAGATGGAGAGGGGTCCGGGGATCGTGCCCTTGCATATGGGAAACGCATGGCGGGGCTGATCGGGGATTGCACTCTTTTGGTTGTCTATGTCATCGAATGGTCACCATATTCATTTCAGACACCGGAAGAAAATGCCGAGCGACATAAACGACGTGAAGAAGAGATCGCAATTGCATTGGATCGGGTTGTAAACCCAGCCGTTGCTGCACTTAAGAAAGATGGCATGAAAGCCAAAGGTATGGTGCGGCATGGTCATGTTGCGGACACTTTGAACGCAATTTCTTTAGAAGTAAGTGCTGATCAAATCATTGTTAGCAGATCATCTGAAGAAGGCCTTGTGAAACGGATATTCGGCAGTTCAACAGCTAATCTTGTGATGAACGCAAGCGTGCCTGTCACGGTTGTAGGATAAAAAGATAAAGGGGAATATTATGAAGAATTTTGATAAGTATTTGCTGACATTGGGATCGGTTGCCGCATTCGCGACACCCGCTGTTGCCCAAGAAGCAGAAAGTCTGGACGCAAAGGTTAATGCCGCATTTTCCGCAGTAACTGGGCCGTTTGTAAGTCTGATATTTGCGCCAATTCCAGGCACAAGTTTTCCGTGGATCGTGATGTGGTTGGTTATTGCCGCTACAATTTTCACATTTTACTTTTCATTCGTGCAGCTGAAGTTTTTCAAGCACGCGATTGCTTTGGTAAAGGGTGATTACTCTGATCCGAATGATGCAGGCGAGGTCAGTCACTTTCAAGCATTGGCAACGGCGTTGTCGGGTACAGTTGGCTTAGGGAACATCGCTGGTGTTGCCGTGGCCGTTGGTATCGGTGGCCCGGGGGCGACATTCTGGATGATCTTAGCGGGTCTGATGGGCATGGCGACAAAGTTCACCGAGTGTACGCTTGGGGTGAAATATCGTAATGAATACGCAGACGGCACCGTTTCAGGTGGCCCGATGTATTACATTTCCAAAGGCTTTAAAGAACGTGGCTTGCCGGGTGGTAAATTCCTTGCGGTTTTGTTTTCGGTCTTTTGTATCCTAGGTGCACTGGGTGGTGGTAACATGTTCCAAGCCAATCAGGCGCATGCGCAAATTGCCGGTATCGTTGGCGATTATCCTGGCTGGATTACAGGTATTATCTTTGCCGCTGTGGTATTTGTTGTGATCGTTGGTGGTGTGAAATCCATTGCGCGCGTGACCGAAAAAGTTGTGCCGTTTATGGGCATTCTTTATGTTGGTGCCGCGTTGATTATTATCTTGATGAATTATGACCAAATCGGTTGGGCCTTTGGTCAAATCTTTGCAGGTGCCTTTACAGGTCTGGGTGTTGCAGGTGGTTTTGTCGGGGCTTTGATCCAAGGTTTCAAACGTGCGGCGTTTTCCAATGAGGCCGGTGTTGGTTCTGCGGCTATCGCCCACTCTGCCGTGAAAACCAAAGAACCGATTACAGAAGGGTTTGTATCTTTGCTAGAACCATTCATCGATACAGTTGTTATTTGTACAATGACAGCTTTGGTGATCACCATTTCTGGGCAATTGATCGTTGATCCTGCAACTGGAAACTACATGCTAAACGAAGGTGGTACTGCAATCGCAACTGTCGGTGGCACATCTGGTGTGGCCTTAACATCTGCGGCTTTTGCATCAGCATTTAGCTGGTTCCCGTACATTCTAGCGATTGCTGTTGTTTTGTTCGCATTCTCAACAATGATCTCATGGTCATACTACGGTCTGAAAGCATGGACATACTTGTTTGGCGAAGGCAAAACAGCAGAACTAATTTTCAAAGTTATCTTCTGTATCTTCATCGTGATCGGTGCGGCGGCCAGCCTTGGCCCAGTGATCGACTTTTCAGATGCGGCGATCTTTGCGATGGCGGTTGTGAACATCACGGGGCTATATTGCTTGATGGGTGTCGTGAAGAAAGAGTACGACTCTTATAGAGAGCGTCTTGCAGCCGGTGAGATCAAAAAGTTTACGCATTAAATTTGCGATAATCTGAAAAATTTCAAGTTAAGGCGGCCTTTGGGTCGCCTTAATTTTTGCCGCGACACTTTTTAGGTTTCCCCAATCGCGCGGGGCGGTTATACCCACTAGGGTTCTAATCAAAAGCGAGTCTTTTCAAATATGGCAAACGTAGTGGTCGTGGGCGCCCAATGGGGTGACGAGGGTAAAGGTAAAATCGTGGATTGGCTAAGCGAACGCGCTGATGTCATTGCACGGTTCCAAGGCGGCCATAACGCGGGCCATACGCTGGTGATTGATGGTGAGGTTTTCAAGTTGGCGGCATTGCCTTCGGGAATTGTGCGCGGTGGCAAACTGTCGGTGATCGGTAATGGGGTTGTCCTTGATCCTTGGCATCTGATCGGAGAAATCGAGGGTATTCGCAAGCAAGGCGTCGAGGTTTCACCCGAAAGCTTGATGATTGCTGAAAATACACCGCTTATTCTGCCTATCCATGGCGAATTGGATCGCGCACGCGAAGCGCAGAACGGTGTGGCTAAAATTGGCACCACAGGGCGCGGTATTGGGCCAGCTTATGAAGATAAAGTTGGGCGGCGTGCCATACGGGTTGCAGATTTGGCGGATGCCAAGACGCTTGAATTGCGCATAGATCGCGCGTTGATGCATCATGATGCTTTGCGTCGCGGATTGGGCATGGAGCCTGTGGACCGTGACGCCTTGCTAGCGAAGTTGCAAGAAATTGCGCCGAAGATTTTGCCCTATGCGGCACCGGTTTGGAAGGTTTTGAACGAAAAACGCAAAGCTGGAAAGCGGATCTTGTTTGAAGGTGCGCAAGGTGCGCTTTTGGATATTGATTTTGGCACCTATCCGTTTGTGACCTCATCTAATGTGATTGCAGGGCAGGCGGCAACTGGGGTTGGTCTTGGGCCGAACGCGATTGATTTTGTTCTGGGGATTGTGAAAGCTTATACAACACGTGTCGGTGAAGGCCCGTTTACTGCAGAATTGCATGATGATGATGGGCAGCGTTTGGGTGAACGCGGCCACGAGTTTGGCACTAATACAGGGCGTCAACGGCGTTGTGGCTGGTTTGATGCGGTATTGGTCAAACAAACTTGCGCCACATCAGGCGTCTCGGGCATTGCATTTACCAAGCTGGATGTGTTGGACGGGTTCGAGACCCTGAAGATTTGTGTGGCTTATGAACTGGACGGAAAACGGTTGGATTATCTACCGACAGCGGCGGATGAGCAGGCGCGGTGCACCCCGGTTTATGAGGAAATGCCCGGTTGGTCTGAAAGCACTGAAGGGGCGCGGTCGTGGAATGATCTGCCGGCCGCCGCGATCAAATATGTGCGCCGTGTGGAAGAATTGATCGACTGTCCGGTAGCGTTACTGTCAACCAGTCCGGAACGTGAAGACACAATTCTAGTCACTGACCCGTTTGCTGACTAATGGCTTTATCTTATAAAGCCCGCCGCCGTTGGTCACTGGTTGTTCTGCTTATCTGGTTGCCGTTCTACATCATTGTGGCCGTAACCATTATGACCGCAATCCCGCGTCTGCCGATGCTGATTGAGCTGCTGATCTATCTGGTGCTGGGCGTGGCTTGGGTGATACCGTTCAAGTTTGTATTTAAGGGTGTCGGGAAAGATGATCCCGACGCCTGAAACTTAACCTGCCAGGTATTTTTTCTGATAAGCGGCTTTGCGGGCGATAGATATGACGTAACTGCCATCCAGCGTGGTTTCTACGAAGCCGCGTTTATTCAAACGCTCTAGGGTGCCGACACATTCTTCTTGTTTGACAATATCTCTAATATGCTCAGGCAAGTTGGCAGAGATTTGCGCCTCGGAGTAATTGTTTTTGCCAAGAACAAGGGTCATGTAAGCGGCAGAGGCCTCTAAAAGTTCGATCAGCGTACTTGCACCCATTATTTTGGCGAATCTGTCGAAGCTGGGTAAACCTTTTTGTGGTTTACGTTCGATTGTTACCTTTGGATTGCGCTTCTTTTCGGGCTGTTCTTTAACCAGCGTTAGACCGCTTTTTTTTTTGACATCTTCCAAAGTAGCCGCATCAGAGCGGCCGCGGTTAATGCGCTGGGCAACATCCAGAACAAGTGGGGGCGCGTTGCCATTGCTTACGTTGCGCGATTTAGGGCGTGAGAAAATGCTGGTATCTTGCTCGTGTGCTTTGCGGACTTTGGCCAGTTCGCGGCGGAATGAAATTGTGTTGTCACGGCGTTGTTCGTTGGTTTCAATCACAGCATCCGCTGAAATGTTTTTGACACGGATGGCGCGTTCCGCTTCGGTTGCTGCAACGGCAGCTTTCAAGCGTTCAAGAGCGTTTGCTTTAGAGACATGCTCTGGCATGGCCATTTTTTCATTGGTTGTTTCCAACCAGCGATCAATAGCTTCACCGCTTTTTAAGGCTTTAACGGCGGCTGACACGGTTTCAGATGGAATTTCTTCCTCTAAGCTTGGGGCCAATTCATCCGCTATATCGGTGTCGGTGATGCTTTGTTCTAAACTATCCCGCACTTTATCAGTAGCAGGTTGTTCGGCGACAGCTGCCTGTGCGCTGCGTTGTGATGAAAAGGTTGCTTTGGTGCTTTCAACAGCAACTTCAACCGGTTCTTCAATTTCAGGAACGATTTCCTGTGGCTTTTCATTAATCTCAACTTGAGCGGGTTTTACTTCGGGGGCTGCTTCAATGATGTCAGCCTGCCGTAGTATCACACTGTTGTCGGTTACTTCGGCGTCTATACGATTAGGATTCGCATCCTTAGCTATTTGATGCAATTTCGATGCGTCCGGCTGCAATGGTTCGCTACCGAAATAGCGATCATCAGCAGATAGTTTGCGGAAATATTCCGCGACCAGTTGCATTGTTGTGAAAGGGTCATCGAAACCGTCTAGGGTACACGAAAATGTACCATATGACACGGTCATAACTTTAGGGTGCGAATCCATAATGTACTCATTCTACTAGTTACACGCCCCCACGACGACCTTTTTTATAGTATATATTTTGTATTTTTTATAGGTGTAGCGTCGCTTTTGTTGTTAATTTTAATAAAAATATTCTGTATTGTATATTAATGGGAAACAATGACCAAAAACACCGCCACACTGTGGAATATGACTTGCCTGTCGTGCTTTTGGGGGGGGCAGAAGTGCCATCTCGTCACTTGCGCAATCTGGTTGATTCGGATGCGCCATTGATTTGTGCGGATGGCGGGGCGAATACAGCGGTGGAGTTTCGGCTGGCACCGGAGTTAATTGTAGGCGATTTGGATAGTTTCTCGGGCGCGTTTGACGGTCAGGTTATTCATTTGTCTGAGCAAGACACCACAGATTTTGAAAAATGCCTGTATTCGGTCAAAGCACCGCTTTATCTGGGCTATGGATTTTTGGGTGGGCGGATTGATCATGAATTGACCGCGCTTTCGGTATTGGTGCGTTACCCTGAACGACCTGTGATTTTGATCGGGGATCAGGATATTTGTTTTTGCTGCCCCAAAGAGCTGCTGCTGGATTTGCCCAAAGCAACACGGGTGTCGATTTTTCCAATGAGTGACACCAAGATGCGCTCAACAGGGTTGAAATGGCCGCTTGATGATGTGGCCCTGTCCCCGACCAGCCGTACGGCCACGTCGAACAAGGCCGCTGGCACGGCCGTGTCGCTTTATATAGATGAGGGGGACGCGATTGTGCTTTTACCGGTTAAGCATATAGATGCGGTCAAACGTGCATTAACAGGCGGGTAGGTTTACCGCCAGACCGCCAAGCGATGTTTCTTTATATTTGGAATTCATATCCAGCCCAGTTTGACGCATGGTTTCAATGCAACTGTCTAAAGATACCAGATGTTTACCGTCACCACGCAAAGACAGCGATGCGGCGGATACGGCTTTGATCGCACCCAGACCGTTGCGTTCAATGCAAGGCGCCTGCACAAGGCCTTTGATCGGGTCGCATGTCATACCCAGATGATGTTCCAGAGCGATCTCGGCGGCGTTTTCGATTTGCTCATTCGTGCCGCCCAAGACCGCACAAAGACCTGCGGCGGCCATAGCAGAGGCAGAACCAACCTCACCCTGGCATCCGACTTCGGCACCAGAAATAGAGGCGTTGGATTTGATCAAAGCCCCGATGGCAGCTGCGGTCAGCAGGAATTCAGTGACTTTATTTGCGTCGGCTTCGGGAACATGATCGAGATAATAGCGTAATGTAGCGGGGACAACGCCTGCCGCCCCATTAGTGGGGGCGGTGACAACGCGGGCACCTGCAGCATTTTGTTCATTCACTGACATTGCATAAGCGGCAATCCAGTCATTGATAATATGGGGGGCAGCCATGTTGTTGCCGCGCTCGGCCTGCAATTCATCATGGATGCCTTTGGCGCGTCTGCGGGTATTCAGCCCACCGGGCAGAATGCCGCTTTCGTCAAAGCCTGCATTGATACATTCAGTCATTACGCCCCAGATTTTCTGGATGCCTGCGTTCAGATCACCGGGGGTTATGTGGATGGTCTCATTGGCCCATTTCAGTTCTGCAATGGTTTTACCGCAGGCATTGGCCATGGCCAGCATCTCATTTGCGGTGCGAAACGGATACAGCACTTTTTGTTTGCGGGCCGTCGGGTCCGTGTCTGCGGCCATCTCTTCAGGTGTTTGCACGAAGCCACCGCCGACTGAATAGTAAATCTGTTCATAAACCACAGCCCCGTCTTTTAAGGCTTGCAGGATCATGCCATTGGCGTGGTCTTCCAATACGCGGTCATAATCAAACACCACGTCTGTGGAAGGGTCGAATTGATAGGCTGGATGGCCGTCGGGGCGCACAGTTTTTTGTTCCGCGATGCGCGTCTCGGCTTGTTTTGCAAGATTTGCGTTAAACTCGGAAGGGGTAAAGCCATCAAGGCCAAGTACCACGGCCTGATCGGTCCGGTGGCCTTTGCCGGTGAAAGCAAGAGAGCCGTGCAGGGAACAGCGCAGATGAGTGGCGTTGATATTATCCTTTTTTAAGGCGCGCAAAAACCGTTCGGCGGCAACCATCGGGCCCATGGTGTGTGAGCTGGATGGGCCAATGCCGATTTTAAACACTTCAAAGATACTTAGAAACATCACGCGACTCCTTATTTTGGGGCAACTTGGCAGGTTTTTCTAAAACTGAAACCGAAAAAGCGACCTATTCAAAGTAAGTTTGCGATAAAGCGATTATTATTTATATGGAAAATTCATTTTAAAGCGGATTTGCCCTCGTCGTGCGGGGCAATACAACTTATACCAATGTTATTCGATATTGGGGAACGATATGTCCGAAAACCTTTCATCTGCTGAAAAAGCAAAATTTATCTGCGCCAAGCGTGCGATGGACTTTGTGAAACCAGGGATGCGTCTGGGATTGGGAACCGGCTCAACTGCCGCGTGGCTGGTGCGTTTGATCGGTGAGGAAGTGCGCAACAACGGGTTACAAGTGACGGCTGTGGCGACCTCTGCGCAAACTGCCAATCTGGCTGCTGAATGTGGTATCACTGTACGCACTATGGATGAAGTGAAGTGGCTTGACCTGACGATTGATGGGGCGGATGAATTTGATCCGCGGCTGAACCTGATCAAAGGGGGTGGGGCCGCACTGTTACAGGAAAAGATTGTGGCAACCGCATCGGATCAGGTGGTGATCATTGCTGACGCGAGTAAAGATGTAGATGTATTGGGCCGATTTCCATTACCCGTAGAGGTGGTGAAATTCGGCTGGAAGACAACCAAGGGGCTGATTGAAGAGGCTATCTCTAATCTGGATGTGCGCAACCAAGATGTTTCTGTACGGATGGATGGTGATACGCAATTAATTACTGATGAAGGGCATTATATTCTGGACTTGCATTTGGGGCGTATTGCTAATCCACGCGAAATGTCTTTGGTCCTGAACCAGATCCCCGGGGTTGTGGAAACCGGGTTGTTTCTGGATATTGCTGACGCTGTTGTGATTGGACATACTGACGGGCGCGTGGAAGTGCGCGACATTAACACGGGAACGATAGAATTCGAACATATTGATATTGTCGAACAAGATAATCTGTTTCTAGATCTCTAACTTTAAATTTTAGGAGACGCATATGTCTTTTGACTACGACCTATTTGTAATCGGTGGCGGTTCTGGTGGTGTACGGGCGGCCCGTTTGGCCGCGGGGACTGGGGCCAAGGTTGGCTTGGCTGAAGAATTTCGCATGGGTGGTACCTGTGTGATCCGTGGCTGTGTGCCCAAAAAGCTGATGGTTTATGCGTCAAGCTACGCAGAGGCGTTTGAGGATGCGAAGGGCTATGGCTGGTCGGTAGGTGAGATCAGCTTTGATTGGCGTAAATTGATCGCGGCCAAGGATGTAGAAATTGCAAGGCTTGAAGCGATTTACGGCAAGAACCTGATGGCAGCCGGGGCTGATATGCATCTGGCCCGGGCTGAGGTTGTCGATGCCCATACGGTAAAACTGTCAACCGGCGAGACATTTACTACCAAACATATTCTGGTGGCCACGGGTGGCACACCGTTTGTGCCAAAGATTGAGGGGCACGAATATGTCATTACCTCAAACGAGATATTCCACCTTGAAGAACAGCCAAAGCGTTTTCTGGTCGTGGGCGGCGGTTATATCGCCTGCGAGTTTGCCTGTATCATGAATGGTCTTGGATCAAAGGTGACACAGTATTATCGCGGCGAACAAGTGTTGCGCGGCTTTGATAATGAGGTGCAGGGCTTTGTGGCCGAAGAAATGCGTGAAAAAGGCGTGGATATTCATGTGGGTACAGATGTGCAATCCATTGTGAAAACCGATGACGGCCTGCTTGTAACCAATACCCACGGTAAGACGATTGTGGTTGATCAGGTGCTTTATGCCACGGGCCGTGTGGCCAATACGGCTGGTCTGGGTTTGGAAAACGCAGGTGTTACGCTGGGCCGCAAGGGCGAGGTTGTAGTGGATGGCTATTCGCAAACCAACATTCCATCGATCTATGCGGTGGGCGATGTCACAGACCGAGTGAACCTTACGCCAGTTGCAATCGTTGAAGGTTCGGCTTTTGTGGATACTGTGTTTCATGGCAAACCGACACAGCCTGATCATGAACTGATTGCCACGGCAGTCTTTACCCAACCGGAAATCGGCACTGTGGGTCTGGGCGAAGAAGCGGCGCGGGCAAATGAAGAGATTGAGGTTTATCGCGCGGTGTTTCGCCCGATGGCCCATATTTTGGCCGGCAAGTCTGAGAGGATGCTGATGAAGCTGATCGTCAGCAAGGTTAACCGCACTGTTCTGGGCTGCCATATTGTTGGGCATGCGGCAGGTGAAATGATCCAATTAGCTGGTGTTGCCCTGAAAATGGGGGCGACCAAGGAAGATTTTGATCGAACTATGGCTATACATCCAACCGCAGCTGAAGAGCTGGTGACAATGAAGATACCTGTCGACGGTTGATATTTTGACAATCGGGGTTAATTACCCCTTAATGCGCACAATGCAGAAAAAGGATTCTAACAGAATGGCTGGAAACAATTCCGGAGGCCCGTGGGGCGGCGGTGGAGACCGTGGAAATAAAGGTAATAATGGCGGCGGGCGAGGCCCGAATGACGGTGGCAATCGCCCTGAAATGCCAGAAATTGATGAAATTGTCCGTAAAGGCCAAGAACAATTACGTGTTTTGATGGGCGGCAAAGGCCGTTCTGGCGGCAATGGCTCTGGTGGTGGCGGAACCTCGCCTAGTCTGGGTGCTGGTAGTATCGGTTTATTTATTGTGGCCGCATTGTTTTTGTGGGTTTTCGCATCTTTTTACCGGGTGGATACATCTGAACAATCGGTTGAGCTGTTTTTGGGTGAGTATTACAAAACCGGCAACGAAGGTTTGAACTTTGCGCCTTGGCCGGTTGTGACCAAAGAAATCCTGCCTGTGACACGCGAGAACATTGAAAATATCGGTGTTGGTGGTGGTGCGCGTAACGATGAAGGGCTGATGCTGACCGGTGACGAAAATATCGTCGATATTGATTTTCAGGTTGTCTGGAATATCAATGACGCACAGAAATTCCTGTTCAATCTGGCGGACCCGCAAAATACGATCATTGCGGTGTCCGAGTCGGTGATGCGCGAAATTGTCGCACGTACCGATCTGACCCCAATTCTGACCACCGGTAAGGGTGCTATTGCAGCAGATTTGCAAAACCTGATCCAAGAAACACTGGACAGCTATGAAGCAGGTGTGACGATCGTTCGGGTGAACTTTGACAAAGCAGACCCACCGCGCGAAGTGGCGGATGCGTTTCGCAATGTGCAGGCGGCAGAACAAACCCGTGATACTTTGGAGAAACAGGCGGATGCGTATTCCAACAAAGTTGTGGCGGCCGCACGTGGTGAAGCAGCACAGTTGCTTGAACAAGCTGAAGGTTACCGCTCACAAACGGTGAATGAGGCTGAAGGCGAGGCATCGCGCTTTATCGCGGTCTATGAAGAATATGCCAAGGCCCCTGAAGTGACACGCAAGAGGTTGTATCTGGAAACTATGGAAAGGGTTCTGAGCCGAGTGGACAAGATCATTATTGACGAAAGTGCTAGCGGGCAGGGTGTTGTGCCTTATCTGCCTTTGAACGAGTTGAATAAGTCTAAGGGAGGGTCAAACTAATGAAACTTTCAGCAATAGCATTACCAATATTGGCTATCTTGGTTTTTATCGGCCTGTCTTCATATTATATTGTGGATGAACGCGAAAAAGCATTGAAATTATGGTTTGGCGAAGTGGTCAGTGTAGACGATGATCCCGGTCTTTATTTCAAAATACCCTTCCTGCATGAGATTGTAAAATACGATGATCGTATTTTGCCGCTCGACTCGCAGCCGCTAGAGGTAACGATGAAAGACAACCGTCGTTTTGAAGTGGATGCTTTTGCCCGTTGGCGGATTGCCGATGTGGTGAAATTCCGCAAAGCCATTGGTTCCGGCGGGATCAATTCGGCGGGTGCGCGTTTGGAGATTATTTTGAACGCTGAATTGCGCACGGTATTGGGTGATGTGCGTTCGGGCGCACTTCTTTCATCTGACCGTGTTGGTCTGATGAACCTGATCCGCGATGCGGCAAGAACCAAAGCTTTGGCCCTTGGTGTGGAAGTAATTGATGTACGTATTAAGCGTGCTGACCTACCACAACAAAACTTGGAAAAAACCTTTGAACGGATGCGTGCGGAACGTCAACGTGAAGCGGCAGACGAGATTGCACGTGGTAATGAAGCGGCGCAACGGGCCCGTGCTATTGCGGATAGAACTGTGGTTGAAACCGTGTCTGAAGCGCGCAAAAATTCCGAGATTATCCGTGGTGAAGCGGATGCCAAGCGGAACGCGGTTTTTGCGGAAGCATTTGGACGTGACCCGGAATTCTTTGCTTTTCGTCGTTCACTGACTGCATATGAAAATTCTTTGCTTGGCAAAAATTCAACGTTAGTAATGTCACCTGACAGCGAATTTTTTGACTATCTGAAGTCGGGTACCAATGAATGATCCATGATGTGTTATTGGGCTTAGGCCTGATGGCGGTTATAGAGGGGCTGGTGCTTGCACTGGCCCCTTTACGTTTTGAGGATATTATCAAGGCGATGGCGAAAATGGGTCGCGATCAAAGGCGCAATTTGGGTGTCGTTGTCATGGCCTTGGGTGTTATCCTTGTTTGGGTTGCGAAAAACTGGGTATGACATTTAACAGTGTTGCGGTGCGACGGAACTGTGGTTACTTTGCGTGTAATCTAAACGGTTCGTTAACAATATTGTGACTGTTCGAAACATAAATTGTCTTGAAATGCTGCACTTGGAACACGAACTATATATACATGGCGGCTTTAACTGGGGCCGTTGATTGATGCAGTATTCTGGAGGATCAAAGTGACATCACTTGCTATAACCCGCACACAGGCGGGACCTAAATCCCAAACTTATTTATTTGGCGTGGTTCTAACCCTTGCGCTGATGCTGATGCAAACCATTGCCGCATCTGCACGTGGTGCGGGTGACAGTTTTGCTGATTTGGCAGAGCGTCTTAGCCCGTCTGTGGTGAATATCACCACGACACAAACCATTGCCCAACCTAACCGGCCTGCGTTGCCACAAGTGCCCAAAGGCTCACCTTTTGAAGATTTCTTTAAGGATTTTCTGGATCAGGGGCAAAATGGCCAAAACCCTAAACCGCGCCGTGCAACCGCACTTGGCTCTGGGTTCATCATTTCTGCGGATGGCTATATCGTAACCAACAACCATGTGATTGATAAAGCCGATGAGATTGTGATTGAGCTATTCAGTGGTATTGAATTGGATGCGAAGCTGATCGGACGCGATACCAAAACCGACATTGCGCTGTTGAAGGTGGAAGCGGATGAACCACTGCCGTTTGTTGCTTTTGGTGACAGTGACATTTCGCGCGTTGGCGACTGGGTGCTGGCGATCGGTAATCCGCTGGGGCAGGGGTTCTCTGTCTCTGCAGGGATTATTTCGGCCAACAACCGGTCATTGCGTTCCGGCCCATATGACGATTTCATTCAAACCGATGCGGCGATCAACCGTGGCAACTCTGGCGGGCCGCTGTTTAATATGGATGGCGATGTGATCGGGGTGAACACTGCGATTATTTCACCGACAGGCGGCTCTATTGGTCTGGGCTTTTCGATGGCGTCTAACGTTGTATCAGGCGTTGTTAATCAATTGCAGGAATACGGTGAAACCCGTCGCGGTTGGCTGGGTGTCAGCATTCAGGATGTGGATGCAGAAATGGCCGAGGCCTTGGGTCTGGATAAGCCTGCCGGTGCTTTGGTCAGCGACGTACCTGAAGGGCCTGCAAAAGACGCAGGTATTCTTGCGGGCGATGTGATCTTGAATTTTGACGGTAAAGAAGTTGCCGATACCCGCGGTTTGATCCGGCAGGTAGGCAGTTCCGAAGTTGGGAAAACTGTGCGCGTTGTTGTGCAGCGCGAGGGCAAAACACAAACCATAAAGGTTGTGCTTACGCGGCGTGAAGATGCTGAAAAATCGCTTGTTGTGCCTGTGGTTGTAAAACCTGAAACAGCAAAAGACGTTGCTGCTTTGGGGATGAAACTTACTGGTCTAACAGATGAAATTCGCAAACAGTTACGTTTGAAAGATGATGCGACAGGCGTGGCGGTTGTTACAGTTGACGAAGATAGCGACGCTTATGAAAAAGGCCTGCGTATTGGTGATTTAATCGCTGAAGTAGGTCAGAAAGCAGTTGAAAGCCCTGATGACGTTACCAAAGCGGTTCAAGCTGCAAAAGATGCAGGGCGTAAATCGGTTCTGTTTTTGGTACGCCGCGATGGCAACCCGCGTTTTGTGGCTTTGTCACTGGGCAGTTAATGCCAACATGCCTTGGATGATATTTGAAAAACCCTGCCCGTTGGTGCAGGGTTTTTTAGTGACTAAACAGCTTGTGAACGATCAGGCCATAGCTTTGGGCCAACTCCACTGTCACATCTGCAATATTGACCCCATAGCTTTTTTGAACCTTGCGCACAGCACGTTTTGTGCGTTGATCCAATTGCCCGGTGATACCCCCGAAATAATGGCCCCGCACGGTCAAAGCGCGTTGCAGGGTTTGAATGAAATCAAAGCTTTGATCTTGTGGGCAGACGATTTCGATCTTTGCTTCTTGGCGTTCAGTTATAATTTTCTGTACGATTTCGGTACGGTAAATTGCCGGCGAAATCACAACAGATTGCCCGGTTTGCGGATCAATGCCGCGGTTTTCAGTTTGTACTAAAATCTGCTCGGTTACGGTTTCAATCACAGCAGGTGCCGTATAGGGCACGAAGCAAGCCACTTTATTACTTTGCGCATAGGCTAAACCGGATGAAAATCCTGTAAAACTTATAATACTTGCGGTGATAATTACTGGAATTCGGGCCATGTTATTCTCGTTGTTTGGCGCAGGTTAACGGGAAACCATGCTTAAAAAAAGACCCTTGATGAAAAAAGGGGCTGGCATGTTACAAAGCCGCAGTTTACACGCGAATAAGTGAATTAACTGGAGGCATAAGGCAATGGCCAAAATCACCTATATTGAACACAGTGGTAAAGAACACGTTGTGGATGTTGCAAGCGGCATGACCGTTATGGAAGGTGCGCGCGATAATAATATTCCGGGCATTGAAGCCGACTGCGGCGGTGCTTGCGCCTGTTCGACCTGCCATGTTTATGTGGATGCCTCTTGGGTGGAAAAGCTGCCTGCTAAAGACGCGATGGAAGAAGATATGCTGGACTTTGCTTGGGAAGCGGATACCACGTTATCGCGTTTGACCTGTCAGGTAAAAGTGACAGATGATCTGGACGGGCTGATTGTACGGATGCCTGAAAAACAGATTTAATGCGTATTGCGCTGATTGTATTTACCGTCACATTTTTGAATGCGGCCGCTGCATTGGCGCAACAATTCCCTGATTGCTGGTATCCGGCTGGTGCCAAGGCTCAGTGTTCAACCCAGTCTAAAGTGGATGAAAACGGTTGCCTGAAATACATCTTTCACACGGCTTTCAATCAGCCGACCCGCCGTTATGGCCACAATATTCTTGGTGATACACCTGAATGGGGCGGGTTGGAATTTATGGTGCAAAACTCATGCGCCCATGGCCCTTCATTGTTGCGCCAGCTGTCTTTGCCCAAAAGACGGGTGTTTGAAGATATTGCACCGCGGTTTGCGGATATTGATAAAGACGGCGCGCCTGAGATTGTGGTTGTTGAAACAGACGTCAACATGGGTGCAAGATTGTCGGTTTATAGCAGCTATAATGCCAACTCAGATAATATCAAACTGTTAGCCAGCACACCTTATATTGGTCGCTCACATCGTTGGCTAGCCCCTGTTGGTATCGCTGATTTCAATGGGGACGGGGATATCGACGTTGCTTATATTGACCGCCCGCATTTGGCACAGCTTTTACGGGTGTGGAGCTATCGGAACGGAAAACTGGTAGAGATTGCGACTGCTCCAAACCTGACAAACCACAAAATCGGCTGGAATTTTATCGCCGGTGGGGTGCGCAATTGCGGGGCAGGGCCAGAGATGATCACTGCGGACGGGGCATGGCGCAAGATTGTTGCCACACGGTTGGTGGGTGAAAAGCTTATATCTAAGGAAATCGGCAGATATAACGGGCCCGAAAGCTTGAAAGTGGCTTTGAGCTGTTAAATACGGCCTTTTTAAAGCGCGCGCCAGCCGATGTCTTTGCGGTGAAACCCTTCTGGCCAGTCTATTTCGGCGACCATTGCATAAGCGCGTTTATGGGCCTCAGCCAGCGTGGCACCACGTGCAGTGACATTTAAAACCCGCCCGCCAATGGCCAGAGTTTTGTCTCCATCGGCTTTGGTACCTGCATGAAATACCATATTCTTACTGTCAGACGGCAGGCTTTCAAGCCCATTGATACAACTGCCCTTGTCATATGATCCTGGGTAACCTTTGGCGGCCAGAACAACCGAAATGGCATGGTCATCGGCCCAGTTGATTTGCGCATCACCGAGGCGTTCTTCGGCGCAAGCCAAAAGCACGTCAAGCGCTTGTGCGCCAAGACGCATCATCAGGGTCTGGCATTCAGGATCACCAAAACGCACATTATATTCCACAAGCCGTGGTTGGCCGTCTTTGATCATGAAGCCTGCAAACAACACGCCTTGAAACGGGGTGCCGCGACGGGCCATTTCATCAATGCTGGGCTGGATGATTTCGTTCAGGGCTTTTTGCGTAACCGCATCGGTCATCACTGGTGCAGGGGAATAGGCCCCCATGCCGCCCGTGTTGGCGCCTTTATCGCCGTCATAGGCGCGTTTATGGTCTTGGGCGGTGCCGAAGGGCAGAATGTCTTTGCCGTCAGACAGAATAAAGAAACTGGCCTCTTCGCCGTCCATAAACTCTTCAATAACAACCTCGGCCCCTGCGTCACCAAAGGCGCCGTCAAATATATCATCCAGACCGTCCAAGGCTTCTTGCAAATCCATCGCCACAATCACGCCTTTGCCTGCGGCCAGACCGTCGGCCTTGATCACTATTGGCGCCCCTTGTTTGGTGACGTATGCCTTGGCCGCTTCCAGCTCAGAGAACCGCGCATAAGCGGCAGTCGGTGCATTACAGGCGTCGCATATTTCTTTGGTGAAGGCTTTTGAGCTTTCCAGTTCTGCGGCGGCTTTGGAGGGGCCAAAAGTCAAGATGCCAGCGGCGCGCAACACGTCTGCTACACCGTTAGCCAGTGGGTTTTCAGCACCGATTATGGCAAAATCAATCGCTTGCGCCTGACAAAGTGCCAGAACCGCATCATTATCTATCACATCAACTGCAATACAATCCGCAATTGCAGCCATGCCCGCATTGCCGGGTGCACAGACCAGACGATCACACTTCGGGTTTTGTTTCACGGCCCAGGCCAGCGCATGTTCGCGGCCACCAGAGCCTAATATAAGGATATTCATGATTTTCGACACTCCCGACTTGGCCTTTGTTGCGGCCCGTTCTAAGGTTGGTTTTAAAAATGCGCAAGGAGACATAATTGTCTGATCTGATCGACCAACCGGAACCGGGGCAAAATGCGCCCGAATTCAGCGTTTCTGAAATTTCAGGTGCGGTGAAACGCATGATCGAAGGCGAATTTACCCATGTGCGCATCAGGGGCGAGATCGGGCGCGTTAACCGTTATGCCTCGGGGCATATTTATTACGATTTAAAAGATGAAAACGCGGTTCTGAATGCGGTGACCTGGAAAGGACAGGCGTCAAAGCTGTCGGTGCAACCCGAAGAGGGTATGGAGGTTATTGCCGTCGGTAAGCTGACGTCTTTCCCGAAGCAGTCCAAGTACCAGATGAACGTGATGGAACTGCGGGTTGCGGGCGTGGGTGCTTTGATGGCAATGCTGGAAAAGCGCAAGAAAGCGTTGGCCGCAGAAGGGCTATTTGATCAGGACCGCAAGCGACCTATTCCCTACCTACCAGAGGTGATCGGGGTTGTGACCTCGCCCTCAGGGGCGGTAATCCGCGATATTTTGCACCGTTTGCGCGATCGTTTTCCGCGCAAAGTGCTGATCTGGCCTGTGGCAGTACAAGGCGAGCGTTGCGCGCCTGAGGTGACCCGTGCAATTGAAGGCTTCAATGCGATGAACCCGGGCGGGGCGATACCGCGACCTGATCTGATCATTGTTGCCCGTGGTGGGGGCTCAATCGAGGATCTCTGGGGTTTTAACGAAGAAAGTGTGGCACGGGCGGCGGCGGCCAGTAAAATTCCGCTAATATCGGCTGTGGGGCATGAAACTGACACTACTTTGATAGATTACGCCTCTGACCATCGTGCGCCAACGCCCACGGCCGCGGCAGAATTGGCGGTGCCTGTGCGGGCGGAGTTAGCTGTGTGGTTGGCAGGTATGGAAGAACGCCGTGTGCGGGCTTTGGCCAACGGAATTGCACAACGCAGGCAACGTTTGCGGGATTTGTCGCGCGCTTTGCCAAACCCGGTTGAATTGGTGGCAATGCAGGGCCAGCGTCTGGATATGATTGCCGCACGTTTACCGCGTGCTTTGCAGGCCGTTGCACAGGGCAAACGGGTGCAACTGGCAGAGCGTTCAGCGGCTTTGCGACCGCAGGCTTTGCAGCAAATGATTTCGCAAAAAAATATTTTGTTACAACGTATTGCGAGTGACCTTTCAAGTATTCCGATCCGCCAGATGGAACGCTGGCGCGACCGTTTGGGCGGCTTGGCGCGCCTGCTGGAAACGCTTGGTTATACCGCAACACTTGAACGGGGTTTTGCGGTTGTGCGCAGCGATGAGGGTGCGATTTTATCAAGTGCCAAAGCCGCCAAAGCTGCCGGGGTCCTGGATATTGAGTTCAGGGATGGGCGCTATAAAACCGATACCACGCAGGCGGCTAAAAAGCCCAAAGCCAAGGCCAAATCTGATCCCACTGATCAAGGCAACCTGTTTTAAACTGACAGGCCGTCATCTTTGCAAAGTAGTGGCTTTTTGTCGATAAACTCCAATTTCAGCACTTTATCTTGCGGTGCACCTTCAGCGCGTGCGGCGTAGCCATCATCGGTTTTGAAGAAGGCCCAGCATTGGGTTTCCAGCCCGTTTTCATAGTTGAAACAGATCATATCACTTTGGTGGAACCATGCGCCGTTTTCGCAAAGCCCGTCTGAATACCGCCATTTACTGATGCGGCCTTTGTAGAAATGTTCAGCCCCATAGGGTCTGCCGTTTTTGGAAAAATACAGGGTTTTGCCTGTAGACATTGCCTCAAACTGGGTTGCGTTGAGATTGGTTTCAGCCCCAGCGGGGGAGATGCTAATCAAAGCGATTAATAAAGCGAGGTATTTCATGGCTACTCTTTACTGTTTTACATCTGTGTAGTCTATTTTTGTTTGTTTTGCCATGCCTGTGCGCGTGGGTTCATCATGGTGCGCCATTTACGCGGCCAAAGTGCTATAGCGGCCATAAACGGGATCGCATGGGGCAGTTGTGGGGCGGTTTTTTTGAAACCATCCAATGCGGTATAGGGTTTTGCGGGTGATGCATGGTGGTCGGAATGGCGGGGTGCGTTGAGGGTCATAAAGCCACTAAACCAATGCGGCGCGTTCCATGAATGGCGCGGGGATACGGGCTCATATTTGCCTGTGTCCAGTTGTTTGCGTTGCAGCCCGTAATGCTGGACATAATCGATGATCAGTATTTGTGACTGGGCGTAAAATGATAATGCAAGATAGATCAAAACCCCACTTAAACCGGCGATGTAATAGACTATTAAAACCGCCGCACCTGCGCCACAACAATATTGCCAATAGGGGTTGCGTAGGTTTGCGGCGGATAACCCACGTTTTTTAAGTCGGGCATTTTCGGCCCGCAACCCGGCCCGAAATTCTTCTATGCTGGCACGTTTGAGAAAGGTGTAAAAACTTTCATTGAAACGGGCCGAGTTCGGGTCTTTCGGGGTAGCAACATAAGGGTGGTGTACCAAAAGATGTGCAGATGTGTGATGGCCAAACAACATCGAGATGAAAATCAATTTGCCTAAACGATGGTGCAAACGGGTGGTGCGGTGGATCAACTCATGCGCGTTGGCGTGGCTGATCATGCCAAAAAACAGCCTGAATGCGAAAAAGAGGATAAACTTTGCGCCGATGCCAAGGGGGGATGCGCTTAATGCGTAAACCGCCAAGGGTAGCAAGGTGAAATGGGTCAGACCAAGGATTATCGGCAGAACCGATTGCGCGGCAAAGCTATCATAGGCTTTTGTAAAGTCCTGTTCGAAGCTTTCATCACAAAACAGGGTGAAAGCGGTTATGTATAACAGGGCGCATGGCACCCAATACCCTCCATGAAAAACTGCCATAAAAAGCAGCGGGGCCGGGATCAGTGTGATCAGGAAAAACAAGATGGGTTGCGCATTCATGCCTTAACGTAGAAATATTGCGCTGATCTTTCAATACCGCGCGTTTATAAGTCGCAAGGTGTCGTATTTATTCTGGTGTGTTTGCTCTGCTCTGCATATAGTCCGCCTAAACGTAGTAGGGATTAGGCCAATGGCATTGGATGAACGCAAAGGTGTTTGGAAGTCGGGTAAAGGCAAGGGCCGTCACACGCCCAAAGGCCGTCAGGTTACGGAAGATGCTTTGGCAAGCCTTCAGGCATTGTTGGGCGATCGGCCCCGTCGCCGTGATTTGTTGATCGAGCATTTGCATCTGATCCAGGATACTTACGGCCATCTGTCTGCGCAAAACTTGGCGGCTTTGGCCGAAGAAATGCGCTTATCGCAGGCCGAGGTTTATGAGGTCGCGTCATTTTATGCCCATTTTGATGTGGTCAAAGAAGGCATGGACGCCCCACCTGCACTGACCATACGGGTTTGCGATAGCTTGTCGTGTGAATTGGCAGGCTCGGAAGCGTTGTTGCGTGATCTGGCGGAAAAATACAACGGCAAGGGCGAAGTGCGTGTGTTGCGGGCACCTTGTATGGGGCGGTGTGATACGGCACCAACGTTGGAGCTTGGCCATAATCACATAGATTTCGCCGATTTGGACAAGGTTGCGGATGCAATTAAAGCCGATGACACGCACGCCCATATTCCAGAATATGAACAATATGAGGCCTATGCGGCTGGTGGTGGCTATACCGAGTTGAAAGCCCTACGTGGTGGGTCGAAAACCCGTGACGCTTTGCAAGATGAAGTGCTGGAAAGCGGATTACGCGGTATGGGCGGGGCTGGTTTTCCATCGGGCAAGAAATGGTCATTTGTGCGCATGAATGAAGGCACACGTTATTTGGCTGTAAACGGTGATGAGGGTGAGCCCGGCACGTTCAAAGACCGTTATTTTCTGGAACGCACACCACATGTATTTCTGGAAGGCATGCTAATCGCCGCTTGGGCGGTTGAGGCGGAAAAATGCTTTATTTATATGCGCGATGAATATCCCGCGATACTGGAATTGTTGGCCTGCGAGATTACCAAGCTGGAACAGGCAGGTATAGTGGATGCAGGCTATATCGACCTGCGGCGCGGTGCGGGCGCCTATATCTGCGGTGAAGAAAGTGCGATGATTGAAAGTATTGAGGGCAAACGCGGCATGCCGCGGCACCGCCCGCCATTTGTGGCCTCGGTCGGTATTTTCAACCAACCTACCTTGGTTCATAATGTGGAAACGCTGCACTGGATTTGTAAAGTGGCACGTGTTGGCGGCGATGTGTTTGGCGCGCATGGGGCCAACGGGCGCAAAGGTATGCGCAGTTATTCGGTGTCGGGCCGGGTAAAAAATCCGGGCGTAAAAATAGCGCCTGCGGGCCTGACGATCAAGGAATTGATCGAGGATCATTGCGGTGGAATGCTGGACGGGCATAGTTTCAAAGCTTACCAGCCGGGTGGGCCGTCATCTGGTTTGTTACCGGCAAGCATGGACGATATTCCTCTGGATTTTGACACGTTGCAACCGCATGGCACATTTATCGGCTCGGCTGCTGTGGTGGTGTTGTCGGACAAGGACAGTGCTAAAGATGCCGCCCTGAATATGCTGCGGTTTTTTGAAGATGAAAGCTGCGGCCAATGCACGCCTTGCCGTGTGGGTTGTGAAAAAGCGGTGAAACTGATGCAGGCAGATACATGGGATCAGGGCCTGTTGGAGGAACTTTCCACGGCGATGGTAGACGCATCTATCTGTGGCTTGGGCCAAGCGGCACCGAACCCCATTCGCATGGTGATGAAACATTTCGCAGATGAGATATAAGGCTTTTGGAACAGCTAATACCCAGATTTTTTGAACTGTCAGCATTTTGTGCCATTATATATCTGCTTGGCTTTTGCTATCGTGGGCCTTCAAG
Source organism: uncultured Amylibacter sp. (assembly GCA_964195605.1). Classification (GTDB taxonomy): domain Bacteria; phylum Pseudomonadota; class Alphaproteobacteria; order Rhodobacterales; family Rhodobacteraceae; genus Amylibacter. Next base: position 863 of record CAXMSA010000024.1, on the reverse strand, counting down.
ACTGAAAACCGGCTTTAAGGTCTTTAGTATTGGCGGGTTGGTGCTTGTTTCAATCATTGCAAATGCACCGTTTTGGCTGACTTTGGCACTGGCTGCCTGTGCCATTGGTGATTATTATCTGTCGCGCGATGGGGCTACGGCCTTTATCAAAGGTGTCGGGGCTTTTGCCATCGGGCATCTGTTCTACATTGCATTGTTTTTGACTGACCCGCTTTCCGAACCCAGCTTGATTACCACCAATTCGCGTATTGCAACCTTATCGGTACTGATCATTCTGTCGGTTTTGATGATGGGTATCTTGTGGCTTTACGCAGGCCAGTTGCGCCATGCGGTTCTGGGCTATATCGTGATTATAGCAAGCATGGGCATTGCTGCTGCAACCCTGCCATGGCAATCCTATTACAATATTGTGATGCTGGGGGTGATGTTTTTTACCCTGTCCGATCTGATATTATCGATGCAGATGTTCTTAATGTCCAAAGCAGGATGGGTTGGAAAATCGGCACCTTTTCTGGTGTGGTCGCTTTATTGGCTTGCACAATTGCTGATTACCGCGGGCTTGGTTTTGCGCGAGGTATAAAGTGGGTTTATAGGCTTCCATCCCGCTGAAATGCGTATTAGGTGGTTGAGAAGACTTTTGGAGCTTTGACGCATGTCCTTTTTCAAGAAACTCAAAGACCGGCTTTTTAATTCTTCTTCCAAGATTGAAGAGGGGTTGGATGCAATTGTTGAAGAGGGTGGCGTTGCAGAAGATATAATTACCGAAGAAGTGCTTGCATCGCCTGAACAAGTGGAACAGCTTCCAGAGCCAGAGCCAGAGCCAGAGCCAGAGCCAGAGCCAGAGCCAGAGCCAGAGCCAGAGC
>CAXMSA010000023.1:0-26735 GCA_964195605.1 uncultured Amylibacter sp. | reverse complement strand
CTGCCCTTTACTGGTTCACCCGCATGTTGGACGGTGGCGAAGATCCGCGTTATCTGGCACGGCGCATCACCCGTATGGCAGTCGAAGATATCGGGCTGGCCGACCCGAACGCGCAATCGGTTTGTCTGCAATCATGGCAAACGTTTGAACGGCTGGGCAGCCCCGAGGGCGAATTGGCTTTGGCCCAAGCTGTGATTTATCTGGCCTTGGCCCCGAAATCGAACGCGGCTTACAGTGCCTATAAAGCGGCTTATGCGCAGGCGAAATCGACGGGGTCGAAACCTCCGCCGAAGCATATATTAAACGCACCGACCAAGATGATGAAAGATCAAGGCTTTGGTGCAGGTTATGCCTATGATCACGATCAGGAAGATGGGTTCTCGGGGCAGAACTATTTTCCCGATGATATGCACCGCGGGGTTTATTATTTTCCTGTTGAGCGGGGCCAAGAGCGCGAATTCAAGAAACGTCTGGATTATTTTGCCAAATTACGTGCTAAAAAGAACGCGGATCGTAATTAAACCACGCTTTACGCTCGCAACCATCGGGCAAGCGCAGTAAAGCTGCGCCGAAATGTTAGAAAGTTAAGCAATGCTGAATACATTTGGACTTGTCGCATTGGGCGGTGCCATTGGTGCTATGCTGCGCTACAGCGTGGTGTTTAGTGCTGCGCGCTTTATGGGCGCAGGCTTTCCCATGGGTACGATGATCGTGAATGTTGCGGGCTCTTTTATCATGGGGATTGCCGCAGTTTTGCTGATGCAACGCGGGCAGGATAATGCGCTTGTACCGTTCATCATGGTCGGCATTCTTGGCGGCTTCACCACGTTTTCGTCGTTTTCATTGGACGCAATGATCCTGCTTGAAAAAGGCAAGATGGCGGCGGCGGCAACTTATGTATTTGGCTCTGTCGGGCTTTCAATCGGCGCCCTGTTTCTGGGGTTTATCTTTGCACGGAGTATCTGGATATGAGTAGGGTTCAACTGATCGACGTTGATAGTGACGGTGATGGGCAACGTCTTGACCGTTGGCTGCGCAAGCAATTCCCGCATGTCAGCCAGATAGGCATCGAAAAGATGTGTCGCAAGGGTGATCTGCGTGTGAACAAAGGCCGGGTTAAGGCCGCGACCCGTCTGGAAGAGGGGCAGGTGGTGCGTGTGCCGCCTATGCCTGATGAGGCTAATGTGGATTACGAAGCCCGCGATTACCAGGTAACCGACGCAGATGCGGCGATGATCCAGTCGTGTGTTATTTACAAGGATGACGACATTATCGTGCTGAACAAACCTGCGGGTTTGGCGGTGCAGGGTGGTACAAAAACCAACGTGCATGTGGACGGCTTGTCGGATGCTTTGAAGTTCGGTCTGGAAAGTAAACCAAAGCTGGTGCACCGGCTTGATCGCGATACATCGGGTGTATTGTTGCTGGCGCGTAACGGTAAAGCGGCGCAAGGTCTGGCGAAAGCCTTTCAATCGCGCGATACCCGCAAGATTTATTGGGCCGCTGTGGCCGGTGTTGCACGCCCCAAGCTGGGCACAATCCGTTTCGGTCTGGTCAAGGCAGGCGGACAGGGCAGTGAAAAGATGTATTGCGTGCACCCAAAGGATATTGATGGCACCAAAGGTGCCAAGCGGGCGACGACAGATTACGCGACTATTCAGGAACTGGGCCGCCGTGTGACATGGATGGCATTGGTGCCGATCACCGGGCGCACACATCAGCTGCGCGCCCATATGGCCGAGATCGGCAATCCGATTATTGGTGACGGTAAGTATGGTGGCAACAGCCAGTCAAATGAAGGTGATGGTTGGGGGGCGCAACTGGGTGGCGAAATCAGCCGCAAGCTACACCTGCACGCGCGCTCTATTTCATTTGATCATCCGATCACTGGGCGGCGGATGAATTTTACCGCTGACATGCCAGGCCATATGAAACGCACATGGGATTTTCTTGGCTGGGATTTATCAGAAGCCCCGGCTGATCCGTTTGAAGAGGAATAGTTGCGATGGCTGAATGGGAACAGAGAGTTTTCTGGTCGGATGTCAATGTAGCCGCAACTGACGACGGTTATCAGGTGTTGCTGGACGGGCGCGGGGTAAAAACCCCTGCGAAAGCCCGGTTGATCGTGCCCACACAAAAGCTTGCAGATCAAATCGCGGTTGAATGGCGTTCTTTGGAAAACAAAGTTGATCCTGAAAAACTATCTGTGACCAAATTGGCCAATTCGGCAATTGATAATGTGGCAGAGCAATCTGAAGCGATTATTGATATGTTGGTAGAATACGCCACAACCGATCTTTTGTGTTACCGCGCGACATCACCCAAGGGTCTTGCTGATCGGCAAGAACAGATTTGGCAACCTTTGTTGAATTGGTTTTCGGATGTGCATAATGTGCGCCTTGAGGTTGGCAGTGGGGTGATGCCCATTCGTCAATCAACCGCGGTTCTGGTCGATTGTGCGGTATTGTTGAAGTCTTATTCTGATTTTGAGTTGGCGGCAGTTTATGATTTGATAACGCTGACTGGGTCTTTTGTGATTGGTCTGGCAGCGGCATCTGGTGAAATCAGTGTGGCAGATGCTTGGACAGCATCGCGCATTGATGAAGACTGGCAAATTGCGGAATGGGGGGAAGATGAAGATGCCACAAGTCTGGCCGCCACACGCCAGCAGGCCTTTGAACGGGCTGCATTTGTTCTGGCATTGTTAAAATAATGAATAACAAATAGTGAAAAGCTTAAAGTAAAACACAAAATCTAGTATTTCCTCTACGAAACTTGAACTCATCACTTGACCTTAATCAAAACTCCTGACCAAATGTGGTACCAGAATTGGGGATTCCCCCGTTTCTATAATACTGGTCAAAATGGCCGGGAGAATGCCCCCTAAGGGGCAGACCATCAGGAAGAGGTAAACATGAAAAAATCTGTATTTACTGGCACACTAGCAGCTGCATCTGTAGTAGCTGGTTTTGCTGCCGCTGGTACGCTTGACGATGTCAAAGCAGCTGGCGAACTAAAATGTGGCGTGTCCACAGGCGTTGTGGGCTTTGCGGCCGCTGATGCAAACGGTGTTTGGGATGGGTTCGACGTTGCTGTATGTCGCTCTGTTGCAGCCGCTGTTCTCGGTGATGGCAACAAAGTTAAATTTGTTCCAACAACTGGTAAAACACGCTTCACAGCACTGGCTTCTGGCGAAGTTGATATGCTGGCACGTAACACAACTTGGACATTTTCACGTGATGTTGACCTGAAGTTTGATTTTGTTGGCGTTAACTACTATGACGGCCAAGGCTTTATGTCACCAAAAGCATTGGGTGTTGCAAGTGCAAAAGATCTGGACGGCGCAACTGTTTGTATCCAAACTGGTACAACTACAGAGCTGAACTTGGCGGATTTCTTCCGTGCAAACAACATCTCTTATGAGCCAGTGCCGATTGAAACAAACTCTGAAGCACAAGCACAATATCTGGCTGGCGCATGTGACGTGTACACAACTGACGCATCTGGCCTGGCTGCAACACGTGCCACATTTGAAGCACCAGATGACCACGTTCTTCTGCCAGAAATTATCTCTAAAGAGCCACTGGGCCCACTTGTACGCCACGGCGACAACCAATGGGGAGATGTTGTTCGCTGGACTTTGAATGCTTTGATTTCAGCTGAAGAGCTGGGTATCACTTCAGCAAACGTTGATCAATTGGCATCAGCTGCTGGTAAAAACCCAGAGATCAACCGTATGTTGGGCACAGAAGGTGACCTGGGCGCTATGCTTGGTCTGGACAAAGGCTGGGCACATCGTGCGATTGCTGTAAACGGCAACTACGGTGAGATCTTCGAGAGAAATATTGGTGAAGCAACACCTGTTGGTCTTGCGCGCGGTCTGAACGCACAGTGGACAGACGGTGGTCTGATTTACTCTCCACCTTTCCGTTAATTGGTAAAAGTTTAGGGCGCGACATAGGTCGCGCCCTTTTCGTATCTAAGAAAAAAATATAACCTGAGGCGCAATCGCCTGAACGTGTTCAACACGTCAGTGTAGAAATTGTCGCCCAACCAACAAAAGGGGGAGTAGACATATGTCTACCATAACCGATCCCGAACAGGGCGGCTTCCGCATTAGCATGTTGCTATACGATACCCGGTATCGTTCAATTACGATCCAAATCATTGCCCTGATTGGCTTTCTTCTGGCACTTGGGTGGTTGATCGGAAACGCTGCACAAAACCTTGCCGCTTTAGGAAAACCACTTAACTTTAGTTTCTTAGGTGATACAGCAGGCTATGATATAAATCAGCGTTTGATTGAATATAACTCGCAGATGACCCACGGGCGTGCGGCAGTCATAGGGCTGTTGAACACATTGCTTGTTGCCGTTCTGGGCTGTATTACAGCGACGGTTATTGGGGTCCTAATAGGTATTTTGCGTCTGTCAAAAAACTGGATCATTGCCAAAATAATGACGGTTTACATTGAAACTTTCAGGAACATTCCTGTGCTTCTTTGGATCATTATGACAATGGCGATTTTCATTGAGTTTTTTCCGAAGCCAAGCGATTTTCGCGGGGCTGATGCGGTTGCATCTTTGAAACTGTTTGAAAGTGTGGCTGTTACAAATCGCGGGATTTATATTCCATCACCGGTTTTTGGCAGCGGTTCGATGGTGGTGATAGCCGCCTTTATCTTATCCATTGTAGGCATATTTGTCTTTGGGCGCTGGGCGCATAAACGCCAAGAAGAAACTGGGCAAATTCTGCCAAATTTCTGGATCAAACTTGCTATCTTCTTTGTTCCCTCAATCATCGTATTTTACATTATGGGCCAACCTATCAGTTTGGAATATCCTGTCCTGAAAGGCTTTAACTTCAAAGGTGGATTCCACATGCGCAACTCTTTGATTGCGCTTTGGTTCGCTTTGTCGCTTTATACGGCAGCCTTTATCGCGGAAACTGTGCGTTCTGGTATTCTGGCAGTTTCCAAAGGCCAAACGGAAGCGGCTGCTGCCTTGGGACTTCGACCTGGTCGGATCACAAGTCTGGTGGTTTTGCCACAAGCCTTGCGGGTGATTATTCCGCCGATGATTTCGCAATATATGAACCTGACCAAAAACTCGTCACTGGCGATTGCGGTGGGCTACATGGATATCACGGGTACTTTGGGTGGCGTTACGTTAAACCAAACGGGCCGTGAAATGGAAAGTCTAATGATCTTAATGGCGATTTACCTGACCATATCCTTAACTATTTCCACGGTCATGAATGTATATAATGAACGTGTTAAGCTGAGGGAGCGTTGATATGACTAATGTTTCATACGTCCGCAAGGAAATGCTGCAAGAAAAGGCCCCGCCTGCATCACAAGCAGGTATTGTCAAATGGCTTCGCGAGAATATGTTTTCGAACATTCCGAACAGCCTTCTGTCAATCGCCGCAATTTGGGCAGTTTACTATGTCTTAAGCGGTGTTCTACCCTGGGCTTTCCAGTCTTCTTGGAATGCGAAATCGTTGGGTGAGTGTCGTAGTGTTATTGCGGCAGCATATGGCGAAGGTACATCTGGTGCCTGTTGGGCGGTTATCAATGATCGGTTCCTGCAGTTAGTCTTTGGGTTCTACCCGAAAGATTTGTACTGGCGCCCTGTTGTGGCCTTTGTTCTGATGTTTGTGGCCATTGCGCCAGTATTGTTCGAGGGCGTGCCCAAAAAGGTGCTAAAGTTTACCATGATCTATCCGTTCTTGGCATTCTGGTTGTTGTGGGGTGGGTCTTTATGGCTTCCCCTGATGATCATTGCAGGCTTTGTTCTAGGCTATCTGGCGTTTGGTGTTGTCAGTAAAATGGCAAGCTCATTGTTGGGGATGATCGCGGCTGTTTTGGTACCAATTGTATGGTGGTTGTTTTTTACTGCGGGCGCGGCAGATATGCTGCAATCCATTATACCACTGTCGATCGAAGCGGTTTCATCGTCCAATTTCGGCGGCTTTATGTTGTCGATAACCATTGGTATCATTGGTATTGCCCTGTCATTGCCGATCGGTATTGTTCTGGCGCTTGGGCGTCAGTCTGACCTGATGATTGTCAAAGTCATTTGTGTCGGTTTTATCGAGTTCATTCGCGGTGTGCCTTTGATCACTTTGTTGTTCGTGGCGTCCACCCTGTTGAACTACTTTATGCCGCCGGGCACTAACTTTGATCTGATCTTGCGTGTTATCATCATGGTAACCCTGTTTGCATCGGCCTATATGGCTGAAGTTATTAGGGGTGGTTTGGCAGCTTTGCCAAAAGGCCAATATGAAGGTGCTGACAGTCTGGGACTGGATTTTTGGCAAGCCACACGGTTGATTATCATGCCGCAGGCCCTGAAGATATCGATCCCTAATATCGTGTCGTCATTCATCGGGTTGTTCAAAGATACAACCCTTGTGTCGATCATCGGTCTTTTGGATCCAATCGGATTGTCTACAAATATTCGCGCGAACCAGGAATGGAACGGTGTTATCTGGGAACTATACGGCTTTATCGCCCTTGTGTTCTGGATTTTCTGTTTCTCTATGTCTCGTTATTCAATGTATCTGGAGCGCAAGCTTCAGACAGGCCACTAAGGAGTTACTCTCATGGCTAATGCTAAAAAGAAGTTGGTTGTTTCCGACGAAGTTGCAATCCAAATTGAAGGTATGAACAAATGGTACGGATCGTTCCATGTTCTTAAAGATATTAACCTTACGGTTAATCGCGGTGAGCGGATTGTGGTTTGCGGGCCTTCGGGTTCCGGTAAATCCACACTGATCCGTTGCATCAATGCGCTCGAAGAGCATCAGGAAGGTAAGATCACAGTGGATGGTACCCATCTGTCGTCTGACCTGAAAAACATTGATGCGATCCGGTCAGAGGTGGGGATGTGTTTCCAACATTTCAACCTGTTCCCGCATCTGTCTATCTTGGAAAACTGTACTTTGGCCCCGATTTGGGTGCGCAAAATACCCAAGAAAGAAGCCGAAGAAACCGCGATGCACTTTCTTGAAAAAGTGAAAATCCCGGAGCAGGCTGATAAGTACCCGGGCCAATTGTCCGGTGGTCAGCAGCAGCGTGTGGCAATCGCACGGTCTTTGTGCATGCAACCGCGTATCATGCTGTTTGATGAACCTACATCAGCGCTTGACCCTGAAATGATCAAAGAGGTTCTGGACACGATGATTGAACTTGCCGAAGAAGGCATGACAATGATCTGTGTGACCCACGAAATGGGCTTTGCCCGCCAAGTGGCAAACCGTGTGATCTTTATGGATGCGGGCCAAATCGTGGAAGAGAACGAACCGGAACAGTTCTTTAACAACCCGCAGTCCGAGCGGACACAGTTGTTCTTAAGTCAGATTTTGGGACACTAAGTTTAAAACAATCAAAGAAAAGCCCCTTTTATAAGGGGCTTTTTTTATGCCCCCAACTCGCGCGGAATAACGAAAGAATGCAACTGGCCTGATCGCAATTGCAGCTCTGACCAGTCATTAATATCAAAATTTATTAGTGTGGTCGCCGCCGTTGGGTATCTTAAAAAGTTATCACTTTTGGGAACGACCTGCAGTAATTCTTCGGCAAAGGCGGCAATGCCGGGGTTGTGGCCCAGTATCAGTACACAATCGCCTGTGGCCGCTTTCAGTTTTTCCAGCATATTGCCGACATGGGCATGATACAACTTGCCGTCAAATTGGGGTGTGATGCCCAGTTTCATAGCTTGTTCCAGATGCCCCCATGTTTCAACACAGCGGTTTGCGGTAGAGGATATAACCTGATCAGGAATGTAATCATTATCATGCAGCCATTGCCCGATCTTCAGGGCTGCCTTTTGCCCACGATCATTCAGCGGGCGGTCATGGTCGGCTTGTCCCAGATTGGCCCAGCTGGATTTGGCGTGGCGCGTAAGAATGATACGTTTCATTTGTTCCCCCGAAAAGCCCGCATATGCAAAGCCAATTGCTCGGTCAGTCTATGCGCCCCTACACTGGCAGGGCAAGCCCTGCGCACGATGCAGCCCTTTGTAAGACAGTTATTGCCTGCTTTAGTGTCCAAATAGGCGTGACAGGCGGGTACATCGTAACCATCAGGGGCTAATGCGTTTACTGGGCAGGCGGTCAGGCATGGTTTCGTGTCGCAGCTATCGCAAGGGTTCTCATAAGTTTGAACGGGCAAATCCAGCCGCGTGTCAAACGCCAGTGCGCCGCGATAAGATACCATTAACCCCGTCAGTTCATGCACCAGCATACCCACAGGTGAGTTCCACGCGCGGCCTGATGCACGGGCCCATTGCAGAAATGGCGCGTAAGGTGGGCCGTTGAAAGGAAAAATGGGTCTTGCGCCCAGTTCTATGGCAATGTTGGAAATAACCTGAATTGACCAGCGGTCAATCGGGTCAGACTGCTTGTCCTGAAATATATTCGACGCAGTAAATACAGTCCAGAACTGTGCCGAGGGGCCTAGTAGTATGATACTGGCCGCTTGGGAAAAATCATTCTTATCAGGATGGAATGCCCCATATACATCAAGCCCGTGATCAAGGGCGGCGGCGCGGATTTGCTTCAGCCTCATTTATTGCGAAACGGCAACATCAATGCCCAGCCCAGTTTTAGTGGTTTGTCATCCTGCCAGCTAAGTCCGATGGTCATGTCATCATGGCCTTTGGTAGGTTGGGCGACATATGTGCCGAACATGCGATCCCAGATCGACAGGGAAAAACCGTAATTGCTGTCATGTTCTTCGCGGATGTCCGAATGGTGTACACGGTGCATGTCGGGTGTCACAATAAGAAGGCGCACAATCTGATCCAGCTTTTGGGGCAGGCGGATATTTGCGTGGTTGAACATGGCCGCGCCATTGAGCAGGATTTCAAATAATATAACGGCGAATGCGGTTGGGCCAAGCGCATAAACCATGCCGATTTTTAGGATCATCGACAGGGCAATTTCAATGGGGTGAAAGCGGATAGCTGTGGTCACATCCATGTCGCGGTCAGCGTGATGCACTTGATGCAAACGCCATAGAAGGGGGATCTTGTGGGTGATCAGATGTTGCACCCAAATCACGAAATCAAGGATCAGCATGGCTACGATCACTTCAACCCAAGTGGGCCAATTGACCATACCAAGTAAACCCCAGCCATGCGCATTCGCGTCCGCGGCGGCTGCTACAGCTAGCACGGGCAGGACAAAGGCCATAAGGCGGATGGTAATGCTATCAATGATGATCAGGCCGATATTGGTAAACCAGCGCGATGTGCGTTTGATGTCACGTTTGCGCCGTGGCAGTAAGACTTCGATCATGGCCAGCAGGGTGAACAGGCCCAGAAAAACTGTTAATCGGATTATTGGTTCGTTTTCCATCAATATACCTTTGCGTTTAGGCGCGAATCATACTGCCGGCACCGTAATCTGTGAGCAGCTCTAGCAGACAAGCATGCGGTGCGCGCCCATCCATAATCACAACTGCGCGAACACCACCTTTTATTGCACTAAGGGCGGTTTGTGTTTTCGGGATCATACCGCCTGCGATCACACCAGTCTTGGTCAGTTTATCGACTTGCGCAGATGAAAGATTGGTCAGCACATCACCTTCGGCATCTTTTACGCCTTCGACATCGGTCAACAGCAGCAAACGATCTGCGTTTAGGCCTGCAGCAATTGCACCCGCAGCGGTATCGCCGTTAATATTGAAAGTTTCGCCGTTTTTACCTGTGCCAATGGGGGCAATCACCGGAATAAAACCGTCTTTGTTCAGTGAGATGATTATATCTGCATTTATGCTGACAGGCTCACCCACCATGCCAAGATCGCCAACGGCTTTTTCGCAGATAATCAGATTACCGTCCTTGCCCGACAGGCCCACGGCTTTGCCGCCCTGACGGTTGATGGCTTGTACGATATTTTTGTTCACTTTGCCCGACAGCACCATTTCGACCACTTCCACGGTTTCAGGTGTGCTGACGCGTTTGCCGCCAACGAATTTGGTTTCAATGTCCAGTTTTTCCAGCATCGCATTGATCATCGGTCCGCCACCATGCACAATCACTGGGTTCACATTACATTGGCGTAACAGCACCACATCGCGGGCGAACAGATCCATCGCTTTGGCGCTGCTCATCGCATGTCCGCCCAGTTTGATCACCACTATCGCCCCGTCATAGCGCTGCATAAGGGGCAGGGCCTCGCTTAACAGGCGGGCAGTAGCTATTGAATCTCGTTCCATCGCTTTGGACTTCTCCATGTTTAACCTTACGTTTGTCTTTTAACTGCTTAACGCTTTGTTACGCTTGCGCCAAGGGGCTTGCAACTTGGCAGAATACCTTCATTAATAACTGACGTAAATCAGCATATATTCAGGATTATCAAATGCCGGCAGAACCCGCAGAAAAGACCCTTCTTTTGACAGGCGCAAGCCGGGGCATCGGTCACGCCACAGTGATAAAATTCGTACAAGAAGGCTGGCGTGTGATCACATGTTCGCGTCAGGCATTTTCCGAGGAATGCCCCTGGGGCGGTGAAGATAATCATATCCAGCTTGATTTAAGTGACCCAACTGCGACAATCGATGCGATTGGGCGGGTCAAGAAACGCCTCATAGCCGGACGTTTGGATGCGCTGGTCAATAACGCGGGGATTTCGCCCAAAGGTGAAAATGGCGAACGGCTAAATACGTTTGATACGGATTTGCGTGATTGGGGGCAGGTATTTCACGTGAATTTCTTTGCCTCAGTGGTGTTGGCGCGCGGGCTGAAGGATGAACTGTCTCTGGCCAAAGGTTCGGTGGTAAATGTAACCTCGATTGCCGGTTCACGCGTGCATCCGTTTGCAGGGGCGGCCTATGCCACATCAAAAGCGGCACTGGCTGCACTAACCCGCGAAATGGCCCATGATTTCGGGCCTTTAGGTGTACGGGTCAATGCGATTGCACCCGGTGAGGTGGAAACCAGTATCCTTAGCGAAGGCACTGATAAGATTGTAGAAAAAATACCGATGCGCCGTTTGGGCCAGCCCATTGAGGTTGCCAATGCAATTTATTACCTGTGTTCCGATCAAAGCAGTTATGTTTCTGGGGTGGAAATAGAGGTAAACGGCGCGCAACATGTATAACGCGAAAGAGATTTGATATGGCAACGTTTGATCCAAAAAATATCACTAAAATCCATCAACATTTGCACAGTCATTTGCCGTCAGATCCGGCTTTACGGGTCAAAGCACTGGAAACTATTCTGGTTGAAAAAGGTCTGGTGAACAGCGAAAATATTGACCGCTGGGTTGAGGCCTATGCAGATGAGGTTGGCCCCAAACGCGGGGCGCATATGGTGGCGCGCGCCTGGACTGATCCGGATTTCAAAGCGCGGCTGTTGGAAGATGGATCAAAGGCTGTAGATGAAATGGGTTATGCGGGCCCGGCCTCGGGGCATTTAAAGGCGGTTGAAAACACGCGCGATAGTCATAATGTCGTGGTTTGCACGCTTTGTTCCTGCTACCCATTTGCCATTTTGGGCATGGCCCCCAACTGGTATAAAACCGCCGCTTACCGGTCGCGCGTTGTGCGCGAACCGCGTGTGGTTCTAGCAGAGTTTGGTGTGGAATTATCTGACGATACCGCCGTGCATGTCTGGGACAGCACCGCAGAACTGCGTTATTTGGTGATCCCGGAACGCCCCGAAGCTACCGAGGGCTTGTCGGTAGAAGAACTGGCCAAGCTGGTCACACGCAATTCCATGATCGGCACAGATCGAGATTTGAAGCGGGGGGATGTGTGATGGATGGTATCCACGATTTAGGTGGCAAGCTGGGCTATGGTCCTGTGGATGTGAATGAACCCGATGAGCCGTTTCATGCGGAATTTGAAGGCCGCGAATGGGGTATGTCGCGCACAGCCAGAACGTCGGGTATCACAATAGACTGGTGGCGTCATGTGCGTGAACTGATCGGGACCGAAGACTATCTGAACCGCCCGTATTTCGACAGTTGGGCGCAAACTGATATGGCAGCGATGATTAATGCGGGCATGTTTACCTATGCAGAGCTGGAAAGCGGCATTTCTGAAACCGCTCCATTGGGGCAGATCGACCCGATGGATTACGACGCGGTTTTGCAGCACAATGCAACGATGGGTCGCAAGTTCGAACACCCTGTTGATGAACCAGCCAAGTATGCTGTTGGCCAGACGGTTGACACCAACGCTTTGGGGCATGACGGGCATACGCGTTTGCCTGAATATGCCCGTGGCAAGGTAGGAATTATTCTAAGTCACCACGGCGGGCATATGTTCCCGGATGATTGTGCCAAGGGCATTGAGACGGCGCAGCATCTTTATACAGTGTCTTTCAAAGCACGTGAATTATGGGGTGTGGCGGCCAATCCGCATGACAGTGTGTCGCTTGATTTATGGGAAAGTTATCTGAATGCAAAATGATGTTTCAATAATCCCACTGCCGCGTCTGGATGATCAACCGACTTTCAATGAAGCTTGGCAAGCGCAGGTTCTGGCTATTGCGCAGAACCTGATTGCCACAGGGAAGATCGCTGCGGATGATTGGTCAAACGCGCTGGGGGCCGCCTTGCACAAAGTGCAAGTTGATGCTGAAAGTGATACGGTGGAAAACTATTATCAGGCCGCATTGAATGCGCTGGAAAGCCTGTTGCAGGCGAATTGCGGCATTTCCAAAGATGCAATGGATCAACGCAAATCGGACTGGACACACGCCTATGAAACCACGCCGCATGGGCAGCCTGTAAAGCTTTAGAGAGCTTTGCATTTAGCAAGGTATCTGGTGGTGGTGGAAGCCTAGTGTTTGCAGATCACTGATCTGCGTTTTAGAATAATAAATCTAAAACGCTTTAAATCATCATCGCAATAACGCTGCGCAAGGTATCAATCCCGTCGCCTTTTTCCGATGATGTCAGTATAACCTCGGGGAAAGCAGCGGGATGGTTTTGTAAAGCAGCTATGGTTTTATCCAATGATATTTCCAGCTCGGCCTTTTTTATCTTGTCACATTTCGTCATTATAACCTGAAAAGTAACTGCGGAACGGCCTAAAAGTTGCATGATCTCTTCATCCACGGACTTTGCCCCGTGACGCGCGTCTATTAGTAAAAATACCCGACGCAAAGACTGACGACCTGACAGATAGGCTTTGAGTAACCTTTGCCATTTCTCGACAATCGGCTTTGGTGCATTGGCAAAACCGTAACCCGGAACGTCAACCAGATAATGTTCTTCACCCAAAGTGAAAAAGTTTATCTCTTGTGTACGCCCCGGTGTGTTGGATGTACGCGCTAATGCTTTGCGTCCCGTAAGTGCATTGATCAGGCTGGATTTGCCAACGTTGGAACGGCCCGCAAAACAGACCTCAAGACGGTCGGATGGCGGCATGCCGTCCATTGCAACGACGCCTTTTAGGAACTCGGCACCACCTGCGAAAAGTTTGCGGCCAACCTCACGGGTTGGATAATCTGGCCGTTCGGTCACCGTGAAACGCATTTCCATTACAAAACCTCTGCTTTATCATTCACACCAATTTCACCCGCTTCAATCACGGCGGCGAAAACACCAAAATCCTTATGGCCCCAATGCTGTTGCAAAAGCGTTAAAGTTTCAACATTGCGTTGGCCGGTTTCGGGGTTAACAGTGGTTGCAAGGCAACGTGCAATCGGGGCCTCAATCTTTAAGACCGCAGTGCCGATACGGATGGTTTTACCGATCCAGTTAAACTCTTCCCAAGGCTTTGTGCCATCCAGCCAGATATTACCGCGAAAGCGGTGCATAGACATATCAGTGCTGGCCTTTTGGCTAAGATCAGCCAATGAAGCACGGGTGTTGATCGATACATAAGGGTGTTTTTGGTCGGTCATACCGTAGCCATTTGCCCGCACCACTGCGTTTGATTTGGCGCGGTTTTCAGGCATGATTGGTTGGACCCATGCGATGAAACGTGCCGCTTCATCTGCATTGTCAGGGTCGATGGTAATCGTTGGCAGGTTGGGGTGGGACAGGGTCAGTTGATTGCTGGCCTCATCAAAATCCGCTGTCATTGCCATCAGTGCCGGGGCTTTGGCACCACGTGAAAAGTTCAGGCAATGCGCCCAGTCCTGTGGCCCTGCGGCAATGTTAGACGCATCATGGGCCACCGCCCAGCGACGGTCAAACGGGAATATCTGCCCCGGTTCTAGAGAAACATGCGCCAGCTCTTGCCGCCCATGCCCCTTGATCGGGTGACGAAAAAGATCTGAAACTTTTGCCATTACTCTTTCGCCTCGTCCTTTTTGAAGCGTTTGAATGTGTTGCCCAGAATATCCGGTTTCACGCCTTGGCTGCGCATAATGGTATATTGTTGGATGAATGTGATAGTGTTGTTGGCCACCCAGTAAATCACCAAACCACTGGCAAAACGACCCAGCATGAACATGAACACCCATGGCATCCATGCGAATATCTGCGCTTGAGTTTTATCACTGGGGGCTGGGTTCAGTTTTTGTTGTAACCACATGGTGATACCCATCAAAATTGGGAAAACACCGATGGAAAGGATTGCCAGAAATGATTCCGGTGAAGGTGGCGCCCACGGCAACAAGCCAAACAGGTTCAATAGTGATGTGGGGTCAGGGGCTGACAGATCTTGTATCCAGCCAAAGAATGGCACGTGATAGAGTTCAATGGTCACGAAGATCACTTTATACAGCGAAAAGAAAATCGGGATTTGCAGAAAGATTGGCAAACACCCTGCCGCAGGATTTATTTTCTTCTCTTTATACAGCTTCATCATTTCTGTCTGAACCAGCTTTTTATCATCGCCAGCTTTTTCTTTGATCGCCTCAATGTTTGGTTGTAACGCTTTCATCTTCGCCATTGAGACAAAAGATTTATAGGCCAGCGGGAATAGCAACGTTTTAATCAGCAAGGTCAGGCCAATGATCGCCAGACCCATATTGCCAATCACGCCGTTCAGGAAGTGCAGCACTTGGAAAATCGGCTTGGTCAGGAAAAAGAACATGCCCCAGTCGATACTATCGATAAACTGGGTGTAGCCATTTTCTTTTTGATAGGCCTTGATCACCTCATATTCTTTTGCACCTGCAAAAAGCGAAGTGATCACGTCATAACTGTCTTTGGGGGCAATGGTCACCGCAGGCAGGCGTACATCAGCCTGATAACGGTTCGCACGTTCATTGTATTCGATCACGGTTTCAAAGCTTTGGCCCGGTTCGGGCATCAGGTTGGCCATCCAGTAATGATTGGTAAAGCCAGCCCAGCCACCTTCTGTAACCTTATAGGTTTTGGTGCTTACGCCATTGCTGTTGGCATCAAACTTGCGAACATCTTTGTAGCTTTCCTCTACCAGCTCGCCATCAAATGAGGCCACAGCGCCTTCGTGCAGAATGTAGAACCCACGCACATCCGGGTCACCTTTACTGGTCAAAGCACTATAGGGCGCCAATTGAATGGCTTTGTTAGTATCGTTTTGAACTGATTGTTTGATTGTGATCAGGTAGTCGGCATCAATCATAATGACACGTTGGAATACCAACCCCTTGCCATTGTCCCATTGCAAAGTGACTGGTGAGTTTTCTGACAGAACAGTGCCGGATTTGACTGACCAAAGGGTTTTTGCTGTGGGAATACCTTCAGGGGCCACTGACCCGTCGGGTGACCACCAAGCGTGGAATGCCCAATAACCTGATGCGCGTTGTATCGGGGACAGAAGGCGAATTTTCTCACTGTCGTCGTTCAGACGCACATTGTAATCTTTCAAGGACAAATCATCAATCAACGCACCGGTTAGCGAGATAGAGCCAAACACACGGGCGGAATTTATTTTTATCCGGGGCGATTGGGCCAAAGCGTCATCACGGTTTTCAGCCGCAGAGGGCAGATCGACAAGTGGTACTGTGGCATCACCCGCAGTAGATGGAACCGCATTTTCCGCATCCCCGTTCTGAGCGGTTTGTGCGGTTTCGACTGGGGCTTCTAGAAGCGGGGCTTCAGGCGGGAAAAACCAGAACCAACCCAGTACTACAAGGAAGCTAAGCGCACTGGCTAGGATAAGATTTTTTGTGTTGTCGTCGTCTTGCATCGGATGTCCTGAAACGGGTTATATTTGTTTGCTCGGTTCAATAGAAAATGCGCCGAAAGGTCAAGGTAAATAGGCTTTTTTAACTGTCTTTGGGGTTCGGGCGTGTCAGTGCCGCAAAATCAAACAGCTTATTGTCCAGCAAATGGGTGGGACGCGCGTTCATCAGGCTGCGAAACATGACTTGACGGCGGCCCGGGTTGTTTGCTTCCCAAGTGTCCAGAATCGCTTTGACTTGTTGGCGTTGTAAACCGTCTTGTGAACCGCATAAATCGCAAGGGATAATCGGGTAATTCATTGCATTGGCGAATTTTCCACAATCTTTTTCCGCGACAAAGGACAATGGACGGTAGACGAACAGATCCCCCTGATCATTGACCAGTTTGGGCGGCATGGTGGCAAGGCGTCCACCGTGAAACAGGTTCATGAAAAAGGTTTCCAAAATATCGTCACGGTGGTGACCCAGCACCACGGCAGAGCACCCTTCTTCGCGGGCAATTCTGTATAAGTTTCCACGCCTTAGCCGCGAACACATGGCGCAATAAGTACGCCCCAACGGTACTTTTGATTTGACGATAGAATAAGTATCTTCGAATTCCACACGGTGATCCACACCCATCTTTTTCAAGAATTCCGGCAAAACGGTTGCAGGGAAGTTCGGTTGACCCTGATCAAGGTTGCAGGCGATTAAGTCCACAGGCAATAGTCCGCGCCATTTTAATTCGTGCAACACCGCCAGCAACGTGTAACTGTCTTTGCCACCTGATAGGCAAACCAGCCATTTGGCGCCGCGCTCGATCATGCCAAATTGTTCTATCGCGTCCCGGGTCTGGCGTACAATCCGCTTGCGCAGCTTCTTGAATTCCGTGGTGGAAGGCGCACCTGCGAACAGGGGGTGAATATCTGTGTTTTCATCTAACATACGGCCCCTATAACGCGGGTTAACATGCTTGACCAGCGGCAAGGGGTGGTTGCCGCGTAGCCTATCTGGCAGAGTATTTTAATATTCCTGCAACGCCCTGACCTCAATCTCACCTTCTCGCATGTTGCGGATGGCTTTAGCGGCAGCGTTGGATGCAGCGGCCGTGGTGTAATAGGCGATTTTGCCATATAGTGCTGCGGCGCGGATGGGTTTGCTGTCGCTTAGGGATTGCGTGCCTTCGGTGGTGTTGAAGATCAGATCAACACCGCCGTCTTGCAGCATATCGGCAATGTTGGGACGGCCTTCATAGACTTTTAAGACCTTTGTATTATCAACAGCGTTATCAGTTAGCCATGTTGATGTGCCGCCAGTGGCGAGGATGGTGAAACCAAGGCCCGACAGGATTGTGGCGGCCTCTAGGATCAGATCTGATTTGTCGGCGGGTTTGACGGATATAAAGACGGTGCCTTTTTCAGGCAGCGGTGTGCCGGCACCCAGTTGCGATTTCAAAAATGCGCGGGCGAAGGTTTTATCCAGCCCCATGACCTCACCTGTTGAGCGCATTTCAGGGCCCAGCAGTGGGTCAACGCCGGGGAAGCGGTTAAACGGCAGAACCGCCTCTTTCACCGCGAAATGTTCGGTGTGCGGTGATTTAAGGTCAAATGCGTCTAGCTTTTCGCCAGCCATAATGCGCGCTGCAATGGCGGCGATGGGGCTGTTTACCGCTTTGGCCACGAAGGGCACGGTGCGCGATGCACGTGGGTTAACCTCGAGGATGAAAATCACGCCGTCTTTGATTGCAAACTGCACGTTCATCAGGCCGACAACATTCAGGCCGAGAGCCATGGCTTCGGTTTGGCGTTTCATTTCCTCTATCAACTCAGTTGACAGGGAATAGGGCGGCAGCGAACAGGCACTGTCACCTGAATGCACACCGGCCTCTTCAATGTGCTGCATGATGCCTGCGACATGCACGGATGTGCCGTCGCATAGTGCGTCGACATCGACCTCGATGGCGCCCACAAGGTAGCTGTCCAGCAATACGGGGCTGTCGCCCGATACTTTGACGGCTTCTTTGATGTAGCGTTTCAGTTGTGCGTCATCGCGGATAATTTCCATCGCGCGGCCGCCCAAAACGTAGGATGGGCGGATCACCAGCGGGTAACCCACGTCTTGGGCAATCTCAAAGGCCTCTTCGCCAGAATGGGCGATGCCATTGTAGGGTTGTTTCAGGTTTAGATTTTCCAGTAGTTTCTGGAAGCGTTCACGGTCTTCGGCCAGATCAATTGCGTCTGGTGTGGTGCCCAGGATCGGGATGCCTTCGGCCTCTAAAGCGTTCGCCAGTTTCAGTGGTGTTTGGCCACCGAATTGCACGATGACACCGTGTAATGTGCCGTTTTCCTGTTCAACCCGCAGGATTTCCATGACGTGTTCCATGGTCACGGGCTCAAAATACAACCGATCCGATGTATCGTAATCAGTGGAAACAGTTTCGGGATTGCAGTTGACCATGATTGTCTCATAGCCTGATTTTGTCAGCGCGTAACAGGCGTGGCAACAACAGTAATCAAACTCGATGCCCTGACCAATCCGGTTGGGGCCGCCGCCCAAGATGACAACTTTTTTGTTGTCCGTAGGCCGGGCTTCGCATTCGACGCTGCCCATCGCATCTGCCTCATATGTGGAATACATATATGGGGTTTGGGCTTCAAACTCGGCTGCGCATGTGTCGATGCGTTTGAACACGGCGACCACGCCCATTTTAGTGCGCGCAATGCGGATGTCGCGTTCTTTTTGACCGGTGAGCTCGGCAAGACGGGCATCGGAAAATCCGTAGATTTTCAGACGGCGCATCGGGGCGGCGTCTGTTGGCAGGCCGCTTATGCGCAGGTCTTGCTCAATCGCGATAATCTCGCGGATGCGGGCCAGAAACCACGGGTCGAACTTGGTGATCTCAAAAATTTCTGCGTCGGAAAAGCCGTAACGCATGGAATGGGCGATGATCAGTATACGGTCGGGGGTTTGTTCTGACATCGCACGGGTCAGGTTTTTGTCGATGGCTTCTTGTGCGCCCGCGTCGGCCCCAAGCAGAATGAAGGGTAGGCTGCCTGACGGGTCGTCAGCGCGGATGGTGTAGGCATCATCTGGCATGCCGTCGATGTCGATTTCATTGAAACCATTCAGGCCGGTTTCCATTGAGGCCAGTGCTTTTTGTAAGCTTTCGTGGATGGTGCGGCCAACCGACATGACCTCGCCCACGGATTTCATCGCGGTGGTCAGGTTGTTTTCAGCACCGGGGAATTTTTCAAAAGCAAAGCGCGGAATTTTGGTGACAACGTAATCAATTGTGGGTTCAAAACTGGCAGGCGTCACTTTGGTGATGTCATTGTCCAATTCATCCAATGTATAGCCCACAGCCAGTTTGGCGGCGATCTTTGCAATTGGAAACCCTGTGGCCTTAGAAGCAAGGGCGGATGAGCGTGATACACGCGGGTTCATTTCGATCACCACCATGCGGCCGTCCGCAGGGTTCACGGCCCATTGCACGTTCGAGCCGCCTGTTTCCACACCGATCTCACGCAGTACGTTGATCGAGTGGGTGCGCATCATCTGGTATTCTTTATCCGTCAGCGTCAGGGCGGGGGCCACAGTGATACTGTCGCCTGTGTGCACGCCCATGGGATCGATGTTCTCAATGGCGCAGATGATAATGGCGTTGTCGGCTTTGTCGCGCACCACTTCCATCTCAAACTCTTTCCAGCCCAGCAGGCTTTCATCGATCAGGATCTGACTGATAGGGGAAGCGTCCAACCCGGTGCCACAGATTTTTTCGTAATCAGCGCGGTTATAAGCAATGCCGCCGCCGGTGCCGCCCATGGTAAAGGCGGGGCGGATGATGGCGGGCAGGCCCACATCTTCGATCGCGGCCATGGCTTCTTCCATGTTTTCGGCGATGGTGGCGCGTGGGTTTTCAATGCCCAAGCGGTCCATGGCTTCGCGGAACAGTTTGCGGTCTTCGGCCATTTCAATTGCTTTGCGATCAGCACCGATCATCTCAACATTGTATTTGGCCAATGTGCCGTCATCATCGAGCGCCAGGGCCGTGTTCAGCCCGGTTTGGCCGCCCATAGTAGGGATTAACGCATCGGGGCGTTCTTTTGCTATGATCTTGGCGACAACTTCGGGGGTGATCGGCTCGATATATGTGGCGTCGGCCATATCGGGGTCGGTCATGATCGTGGCGGGGTTGGAATTGACCAGAATAACCCGGTAACCTTCTTCGCGCAGGGCTTTGCATGCCTGTGCGCCTGAATAGTCAAATTCGCAAGCTTGTCCGATGATAATGGGGCCAGCGCCGATGATCATTATAGATGAAATGTCGGTTCTTTTTGGCATGAGTGGCAAAGCCCCTGAAATGGTGCGGACGTGGATTCGTCAGCGATGTAGCAAATTGTTTTGGGTGTAATATTTTGGGGACTTAGGTGCAAGGGGGGAATTGGGCAGACGTCTCTTGGGAAATACGATGTTTACCCCTACAAAAGCTTAATGTGTGATTGCTTAGTCATTTTTTTGAACAGTATGGCTAAGATCGGTTTGAGCGACATTAATCTTGTGGTTCCAGTCGGTGATTATTGCGAACTATGTGTTGTGCATACACCGCTTCAGATATCATTGGTAAAATCGGTTTAGGGTCTAGTAAAGGCATATTACAAGCTATTCTTTGGGTTTTATAATCTATTCAATGTTGTACTTTTGATACTCTATGAAGCAAAAGAGATGTTCAGTAAGTAACCTAAATGTTATTTATTGTGTTTTTCGGACATTTTTAAGTATATATCTATTATATTTAGATAAAAAAGGGGCCTTTTATTATGTCACTGAAGAATAAAGTTTTACCATTGGTCGCTGGGGTAGTTTTGACCGCAGGTGCCGCTTCGGCTGAGGATGGCTACTACATTGGTGCCGGGCTTTCTTACGGGCATATGTCAGCAGCCTTCTCTTTAGCCACCGCCCTTAAAAGTAACGACGATTATGGGTCGGTTGCGTTGATTGGCGGGTATCGTAAGCAAGTGGAAAACCGGTTCTGGGCTTTGGAAGCACAACTGGAAATTCCAATCAACCCGGAACTGGAATTTGCTGGTGTCCCTTGTTCAGTGGCTGCTATTGGTCCCTATGGGTGTGATGTAGATGGCGTGTTACGATTGCGCGGGGTACACGGTGGGTATATCGGGAATGGTTTTGAATTATATGGCACCGCCGGATTTGTTCTTATTTCGGGCGAGGGCGCAACGTCACCTGCGACCACGGATTCTGTTATGGCTGGTGGTATTTCTTTTGGGATAGGCCTGCAAAAAGCCATTACGCCAACGTTGAAAATTCGTGGGGAAATAAATCATGATTTGGCCAAGATTGGCTTAGGCGAAGCATCAGGTGGGTTGAATCCTCCTGGTTGTTGTGATGTGAACTTTACACAAACATCGCTTCAAATATCATTGGTAAAATCGTTTTAGGGCTTAGCCCCGATTAATTTTACAAGAATTAAATGCTCTACCAACTTGGCAGGGCATTTTTTATCCGCGTTCATCCTTGGGTGAAGACATGACTATATATGATGTGATGGCGTTCACCTGTGGCAGGGTACCCAGAACCTCGGTGTGGAAGTATTTATAAGCCGTCAAATCTGCAACCTCGATGCGCAATAGGTATTCGATGGTGCCGGTTACGTTATGACACTCGCGCACTTGGGGGGCGGCGGAAATAGAGCGTTCAAAAGCGGCTTGTGAGGCTTTTGAGTGATCGTTTAGCCCGACAGTAATGTAAGCGGCAAACCCTGCGTCCATAGCTGTGCGATTGAGAACGGCGCGGTAACCGCTAATAACGCCGGACCGTTCCAGTTCCTGCACGC
This sequence comes from uncultured Amylibacter sp., assembly GCA_964195605.1. Lineage (GTDB taxonomy): Bacteria > Pseudomonadota > Alphaproteobacteria > Rhodobacterales > Rhodobacteraceae > Amylibacter. The sequence goes on along the minus strand of CAXMSA010000023.1, from coordinate 4,826 downwards.
GGCGCAGGCAAGCAGAAGGAGACAGGCCTATGCGGTCAGCCAGTTCCAGATTGCTGATACGACCATCACGGGAAAGTTCACGCAATATCTTTTCGTTTATTTGATCAATTTGTGTCATTAATTGTTATATTTGTGTGATTTTGCATTAAATAGCAACTAAATTTAGCATGACTTGTGAAATTATTGCTAAATGACTTATGAAATGATCCTGCCCTTAATGATGTTTGCTTTGGTGTCTTCGATTACGCCGGGGCCCAATAACCTGATGTTGCTGGCCTCTGGGGCCAATTTCGGGTTTCGCCGCTCTGTGCCGCATATGTTAGGCATTTCGCTGGGCTTTGCGCTTATGGCACTTCTGGTTGGTATCGGGTTGGCGCAGGTGTTTGAGCTTTATCCTGTGTTGAAGCTGGTTTTAAAGGTGTTGGCAGTTGTTTATATGCTGTATCTGGCCTGGAAGATTGCGAATGCTGCGGCCCCCAAGGCGGTTTCCGGTGCGGGCAAACCGTTTACGTTTTTACAGGCAGCCGCATTTCAATGGGTGAACCCCAAGGCGTGGGCAATGGCCCTGACGGCGGTAACGGTTTATGCGCCCAATCAAGAACTGGTTGTGATTGCGGTTGTGGCTGGAGTGTTCTCAGCGGTGAACTTGCCATCGGTGACGTTTTGGGCTGTGCTGGGGCAGCAGGCGCAAAGGGTTTTGACCAATCAACGGCGGCTGCGGGCATTTAACATTACAATGGCGGTATTGCTGATTGGGTCGCTTTATTCGGTATTGTTTATTTAGACGATTTTGGTTGTGAACTGTCGCAGTTTAACTGGTTAAGTTATTCTTTCACGCCTAGATAGGCGCGTAAGTGAAAGTAATCCTCTTGTGACTGAACGCTACATCCTTTTTGACGATGGCCCGAATGGTGGCGTGCAAGCTTTTGCCGATCCTGAACGCATGATTGTGGCTTGGAAGCCTGAAGATGTAGCATCGGCTTTGACCGAGATGCAGGCTGCACGTGATGCGGGCCTGTGGTTGGCGGGATTTGCTTCGTATGAATTGGGTTATATTCTAGAACCGAAATTATCGGGCTTATTGCCAAAGTTGCGCCATGTGCCATTGCTATGCTTTGGGGTGTTCGATGGGCCGGATGCAACGGCGATGCGCAACTTAATGCATCGCGGGCGCTCAGAACAGAGGGCGGCAAGGTTGGCGGCACCCGAACCGGTTTGGGCGACGGATGATTATGCACAGGCCTTTGCAAGGGTGAATGAATACATTTGCGCAGGTGATCTATATCAAGCCAATCTGACATTCCCGATGCAATCACGTTATCAGGGCACGGCGCTGGGCCTTTATGCGGCATTGCGTCATGAGCAGCCCGTGAAACACGGCAGTTTGGTGCATTTGGGTGCAGGGCCTGTATTGGTGTCGCGCAGTCCGGAACTGTTTTTCCGGGTGTCTGCGGATGGTGTAATAGAGACGCGACCAATGAAAGGGACCGTACCGCGCGGTGCAACGCAGGCAAAGGATGATGCCTTGGTTGCCTTTCTTGCGGATGACCCGAAGAATCGCGCTGAAAACCTGATGATCGTGGATTTGCTGCGTAATGATATTTCGCGGATTGCCCAGATTGGTAGTGTGAAAGTGCCAGAGCTGTTTACGGTAGAGACCTATGCCACCGTCCACCAGCTAACCTCATTAGTGCGGGCGCAATTGTTGAATGGTGTCAGTGTGGCGGATATGTTTAACGCATTATTTCCTTGTGGCTCGATCACCGGTGCCCCGAAAATTCGCGCGATGGAAGTGATACGCGCGCTGGAACCTGAGGCGCGCGATATATATTGTGGTGCCATCGGTTGGATGGCCCCCGATGGAAGGGCCTCGTTTAATGTGGCGATACGAACATTGTCATTGTTTGACGGCGGCCATGTAACACTGAACGTAGGCGGCGGTATTGTCTACGACAGCACGGTTGCATCCGAGTATGAAGAGGCGTTGTGGAAAGCGCGTTACACAAAGTTGCGGGCGGATTGAAAATGATTGTAACGTGGTTGGTATAGCTTATGCGTATTTATTATCTGTAATGTTGAATTGTACTAAAATTGTTAACTATTCCAACGTCCGTCCCGCCTATACCCATCAAGAATAAACATTGGGAGCATCTAACTCTGGCCTAAGCCATTACGCCAAGATCAGCCCGCAATATGCGGATGGTATTCGCGCGGCATTGAACGGGATGCGCTAGACTTCCAACCTACTGGCATAGCCGTTAACGCGGCTATGCCAATGTTAGCTTACTCAGTGGTTACTGTGAGATATATTTGGTAGCCAGCAACGTCATAACCCCCGTCATCGCAAGACAGATAAACCAAACGCTGACCTGCCGAAATTAGCGCGTCACTGCCGTGTACAACACAGTTGTTTAAATCAACCGTATAAGAATTTTCGTTTAATATCAAAAGGTCAATCAAACCAAGGTCCGTTGGCATGATATGCATTGTGGGATTAAGATTTGCTGCGATTTTTAACTGCAATACCTTTACGGGCATGACAAGTGCGCCGTTATAATGCAGCCCCTGTTTTGTCAGCTTGAAGCGGTTTTGGATGATCAATGTATCAGTGGAGCCATCCCATGTTGTCGTCAGGCCCATCGCCAGCGGATAGGTATTACGTTGCTTTAAGAGCTTTAGAAAATCGACTTCGCCTGTGGGGGCAGGCAGCGTTTCAATCGTATTGGTTGAGTCGTCATAAATATGGCGGGTAATATCCAGCAGCCATTGATCGTCAACTGCGCCGGTTTGCAGGCTTTGCGCCACCAAAAACCGGTGCGTATTGTTTATGTAATGACTGCCCTCATTGTCCGATACGTTACGGATCAAAAACACATGGGTTTCATTTGCGGCAATTGGCGTGTCTGTAATACTAACATATCTTGGGGGTGTCGCATATGCGGCACTGCATAAGGTCAAAAAAATCGCCAGCAGGCAGGGCTGTATCAAATTCTTTAGAGTTTTAACGTTCATTTTGTTAAGCTAAGTTAAAATGCGGTCAAATGCACGATGCTAAATACGAAAGGCCCAAGACGCGGCTAAATATGCATCTGGGCTTGACAAAACCCTTGCAAACTTGTGTACCCGCTTCAATCCAATAGCCCCCTGAAAGGGACACGATAATGCACGCTTACCGTAGCCATACCTGCGCCGATCTAAATGCTTCAAATGTGGGGCAAACCGTTCGCCTGTCTGGCTGGGTGCATCGTGTGCGTGATCATGGTGGTATCCTGTTTATCGATCTGCGCGATCATTACGGTGTAACCCAAGTGTTGGCCGACCCTGACAGTCCGGCATTTGCAGCACTGGAAAACGTGCGCTCTGAATGGTGTATCCGTATTGACGGGGAAGTGAAGGCGCGCGCACCCGAGTTGGTGAACACTAAGCTGGCCACTGGTGAGATCGAGATTTTCATCCGTGATATGGAAGTGCTGGGCGCATCTGCCGAGCTGCCTTTGCAAGTGTTTGACGAACCTGAATTCCCTGAGGAAACCCGCCTGAAATACCGCTTTCTGGATCTGCGCCGCGAGACATTGCACAACAACATAATCTTGCGTTCAAACGTGGTGAAGTCTATTCGCCAGCGTATGGACGCGCAGGGTTTCAACGAATTCCAAACCCCGATCATTACCGCATCTTCCCCCGAAGGTGCGCGCGATTTTCTGGTGCCATCGCGCCAGCATCCCGGTAAATTCTACGCTTTGCCGCAAGCCCCGCAACAGTTTAAACAGATGATCATGGTGGCGGGTTTTGATAAGTACTTCCAAATCGCCCCGTGTTTTCGTGATGAAGATCCGCGCGCGGATCGTTCACCGACTGATTTCTATCAGCTGGATTTAGAGATGTCTTTTGTCGACCAGCAAGATGTGTTTGATACCATCGAGCCGGTGATGAAAGGTATTTTCGAAGAGTTCGGCAAGGGCCGCCCGGTGTCACAGGACTGGCCGCAGATTTCTTATAAAGATGCAGCCCTTTGGTACGGTACTGACAAGCCCGATTTGCGCAACCCGATCAAGATGCAGATCGTTTCTGAGCATTTCGCAGGCTCCGGTTTCAAAATCTTCGCGTCCATTCTGGAAAACGACGGAACTGAAATTCGTGCGATCCCTGCGCCCAAAGGTGGATCACGCAAGTTCTGTGACCGCATGAACGCGTTTGCACAAAAAGAAGGTTTGCCCGGCATGGGCTATATTTTCTGGCGCGATCAGGGTGAAGGCATGGAAGCGGCGGGACCTTTGGCCAAGAACATCGGGCCGGAACGTACCGAAGCCATTCGCCAGCAACTGGGCCTTGAAGTGGGTGATGCGGCGTTCTTCCTTGGTGGTAAGCCGAAAGCCTTTGAAGGTGTTGCGGGCCGTGCCCGTGTGGAAATTGGCGAACAATTGGAACTGACTAACAAAGACAGTTTCGAATTTGCATGGATCGTGGATTTCCCGATGTATGAGCGTGATGCCGAAAGCGGAAAGGTTGATTTCAGCCACAACCCGTTTTCAATGCCTCAAGGTGGCATGGCGGCACTGGACGCGGATGATCCCGAAACCATTTTGGGCTATCAATACGATCTGGCCTGTAATGGTTACGAGCTGATCTCGGGTGCGATCCGTAATCACCGCCCTGAAATTATGTACAAAGCCTTTGGTCTTGCGGGCTACCCTAAAGAGGAAGTCACCAAACGCTTTGGCGGTATGGTCAACGCCTTCACATATGGTGCTCCACCGCATGGTGGCTGTGCGGCCGGTATCGATCGTGTGGTAATGCTGCTGGCGGATGAGGCTAACATCCGGCAA
>CAXMSA010000022.1:0-27332 GCA_964195605.1 uncultured Amylibacter sp. | reverse complement strand
AAACTACCCAACGACTGGCAGGATCAAAGAGCGCTTATCGCGACTCTTTAAGCTCACATCACATAACGATAAAACCCAAAACGGATGGTGGAATTGGCCCGTGGAGACTCTTGGGGTATTGGCGTATATTTAGGGCCCTCTATAGCGTCTCCATTTGAAAATATGAATTACAACGCTTTGATAACACGCGACTAAACTGCTCTAAATATGCACTGACATAATATGGGGAAGTGGTTGGTGCACCGAAAGGGATTCGAACCCCTGGCCCCCTGATTCGTAGTCAGGTACTCTATCCAGCTGAGCTATCGGTGCACGAGGGGGATTTACTCTGCATCTTGTCGTTTGGCAAGGGGCAATTACATCGGATGCTGAACTATCCGGAGGCCCCTGATTTAACTTCCAGATCAATTGCAGCCGCGATTAATGCGCGGGTGTAATCTGTGGTTGGTGCGTTGAAGATTTGCTCGCTTGAGCCGATTTCCACAACATCTCCCCGACGCATCACGATCACCTTGTGGCTGACTGTGCGCACGACCTTTAGGTCGTGACTGATGAACAAAAATGCTAGCCCGTATTTTTGTTGCAGACCGCGCAGCAGTTCCACGATTTGCACCTGTACTGTCATATCTAGTGCCGATGTCGGCTCATCCAGTATCACCAGTTTCGGCTTTAGGATCATCGCACGTGCAATCGCAATACGTTGACGCTGCCCGCCTGAAAACTCATGCGGATAACGGTGGACCATATTGGTTTCCAGGCCAACCTCGACCATGATATCTTCAACCAGTTTACGCTGGTTCTGCCCCGGCTCTAGCCCGTGAACTCCCAGACCTTCGGCAATGATTTGTTCTATAGTCATACGCGGGCTAAGTGAGCCGTATGGGTCTTGAAACACCATCTGCATATCACGGCGCAGAGGTTGCAGGTCTTTGGTTTTCAACTGGTCAATGCGGTTGCCCATAAACACAATCGGGCCAGTGGATGAGATTAAGCGCATCACCGCCAGTGCAAGGGTGGTTTTGCCTGATCCACTTTCGCCCACAAGCCCAAGTGTTTCGCCTGCATGTATTGTAAATGTTGCGTCATTCACAGCTTTGATATGGCCCACAACCTTGCGCATAAAACCGCGTTTGATCGGAAACCAGACCCGCAGGTTTTCGGTGCTGACAATGACAGGTGCGTCTTTTTCAATAGGTGCTGGCAGGCCTGTTGGTTCGGCTGACAGCAGCATTTTGGTGTATTCATGTCGCGGCTTGTCAAATATCTGGCTTGTCGGCCCAGCCTCTACGATATGGCCACCTTGCATGACGCAAACGCGATCTGATATTTTACGCACAACGCCTAAGTCATGGGTGATGAATAATAACGCCATGCCTTCGGTTTTTTGCAGCTCTGCCAGCAGCTCTAGAATTTGCGCCTGAATAGTCACATCCAGTGCGGTTGTTGGCTCATCCGCGATCAGCAGGTCAGGCTTGTTGGCCAAAGCCATCGCAATGATCACCCGTTGGCGTTGCCCGCCTGAAAGGGTGTGGGGGTAATCGTTTAGCCGTGTTTCAGGGTCATATATGCCAACCTTGTGCAGCAGTTCCAGAATGCGTTTACGCGCTTCTTTGCCCCTGACACCTTGATGCAAGGCAAGGCTTTCACCTAATTGTCGTTCAATCGTGTGTAATGGATTAAGCGAGGTCATCGGTTCCTGAAAGATAAAACTGATGTCATTGCCGCGCACCTGGCGCAAGGTGGCTTGATCGGCACCGATCATTTCCGTACCACGATACTTGACCGACCCGGTGACCGTGGCACTTTCAGGCAGCAAAGCAACGCTGGATAATGCGGTAATCGATTTGCCCGACCCGCTTTCCCCCACAAGGGCAACAGTTTCACCGGGGTTTATCGTGAAACTGATATCTTCAACCGCGTTCGGGCCTTCACCAAAACGAATAGTCAGGCCGGAAATATCCAGTATAGGGCTGCTCATCGAAAGGTTTTCCGTGGGTCAAATGCATCGCGCACGCCTTCAAAAACAAAGACAAGAAGCGATAACATGGTGGAAATTGTCAGGAAGGCGGCAAAGGCCAGCCACGGGGCTTGCAGATTGTTTTTTGCCTGTAAGGCCAACTCGCCCAATGAAGGATAGGATGGCGGCAGTCCAAAGCCCAGAAAATCAAGCGAGGTTAATGTACCGATTGCGCCTGTGACCGCGAAAGGCAGAAACGTCAGGGTGGCAACCATTGCGTTAGGCAAGAGGTGCCGCCACATGATCACACGGTTAGGCACGCCCATCGCGCGTGCTGCACGGACATATTCGAAATTCCGTGCACGTAGAAATTCCGCACGTACTAACCCGACCAGCCCAGTCCAGGCAAACAAGATCACGATGCCGATCAGAATGATGAAATTCATCGAAAAAATCGCCGATAGAATGATGATTACATATAATAGCGGCATACTTGACCATACCTCGACAAAGCGCTGGAATAACAGATCAACAATGCCGCCGAAATAACCCTGTGCGGCCCCGGCTGCTATGCCAAGTGTGGATGAAATGCCAACAACGATCAGCGCGAATATGATGGATATACGGAACCCGTAAATAATCCGTGCCAGCACATCGCGGGTTTGATCGTCAGTCCCTAGCAAGTGTTTTGCATCTGGCGGGGATGGCGCGGTTTGTACGTCATAATTGATGGTGTTGAAGCTGTAGGGAACAGGGGCCCATAATATCCACCCTGCCTGAATATCAATGCCTTCAAAATTACCATCCGAAATATCTGCGGCTGTTGTTTCAGGATCGTCAAGACAAGCTTCCAATCCGCCAGAGCGGATCAGGCATTGTACTTCGGGAGAGGGGTATTCCGCCTCGGTTTCAAACTCGCCCCCGAAATCCACTTCGGTGTAAAAGCTGAATGCGGGGGTGTAAAGACCGCCTTTATAGCTGACCAGCAGAGGTTTGTCGTTTGCTACCAGTTCTGCAAACAAGCAGATGATGAAAATAATGCTGAAAATCATCAAAGACCAATAGGCGCGGCGGTTGGCTTTGAAATTCGTCCACCGGCGTTTTGATAGGGGGGATTTAAACAGGGTCATCTAGGTTTCCCTGCTTTCAAAGTCGATGCGGGGATCAATCCAGACATACATTAAATCCGATACCAACCCGATAACCAGAGAGATCAGCCCAAAGACATAAAGTGTGCCAAAAAATACTGGATAATCGCGGTTAACCGCGGCTTCAAATCCAAGACGCCCAAGCCCGTCTAACGAGAATACGATCTCGATGATCAACGATGAACCAAAGAAAACGCCGACAAAAGCACTGGGAAAACCCGCAATGACAATCAGCATCGCGTTGCGAAAAATATGGCCGTAAAAAACTGTGCTTTCAGTTAATCCCTTGGCTCGTGCTGTGGTGACATATTGCTTGTTGATCTCATCCAGAAATGAATTTTTGGTCAAAAGGGTCAATGTGGCAAAGGCCCCGATAGTGGCAGCCGTTACAGGTAAAACAATATGCCACAGATAATCTTTGATCTGCCCCAAAGTGCTGAAGTCCGCAAACCCTTCCGAGGTCAAACCACGCAACGGGAATATTTTCAAGTATGATCCGCCTGCAAAAAATACCATCAGCATGATCGCAAACAAAAAGCCCGGGATCGCGTAAGCCGCAATGATGATGCCTGACGTCCATGTGTCAAACCTGCTGCCGTCTTTCACAGCTTTATGGATGCCAAGTGGGATGGAAATAAGATAGGCGATTAGAGTCGACCATAGGCCTAAGGTTATGGAAACAGGCATTTTTTCAAGGATCAAGTCTTTGACGCTGATTGATCTAAAATAGCTTTCACCAAAGTCGAACTGTAAATAACTTGTCATCATGTTCAAGAAGCGTTCATGGGCTGGCTTGTCAAAACCAAACTGTTTTTCAAGGTCTTTGATGAAATCCTCAGGCAGCCCGCGCGCGCCTTGGTATTGACTGTCAGCACTACCGGCACCGACTTCACTACCGCCGCCCGAAATGCGATCTGTTGCACTTGCCTCGTTTTCGATCTGGGCAATGATGGTTTCAATCGGGCCGCCAGGTACAAACTGGATCAGAACAAAGTTGATCAACATGATTCCAAGCAATGTCGGGATCATCAGCAATAAACGTCTTAGAATATAGGCTCCCATATTTTAGAATGCGCCTTCGGCCTGTAGTTTCTTTGCTTTGTCAGCGTTGTACCACCAGAAATCCATTTCGCCCAGTGCATAGGGTGGCATATTTTCGGGGTGTTCAAAGACATCCAGATAGGCCACCCGATAGGCGGCATTGAACCATTGCGGTACCCAGATATGTAAAGCCCGTAGACTGCGATCCAAAGCGCGCACAGCCGTGTTTAGTTCATCACGGCTTGTGGCCTGTTCCACCTTTTCGATCAGCGCATCAATTGCAGGGTTGTTCAGGCCGCTTAGATTGTTTGAACCATCCGTTGTTGCTGATCTGCTGTTGAACATGCCCCGCAACTCAATGCCGGGGGTTTTCTGCATTACGAAGCGTTGAATGACGATGTCATAATCAAACGCTTTTTGCCGCTCTGTGGCTTGGGACGGATCAACAGTTTCTAGTTTTGCATCAATCCCCAATCGTATCAGATTGGCAATATAGGGGTTTGTGATACGTTCAAAAGCGGGACTGTCGTTCAGAAAGTTAACCGTCAGAACTGACCCCTTTGCATTGGTGCGTTTGCCATTGACGATCTTCCAACCCGCAGCATCCAGCAGTTTACCAGCTTTGCGCAAGGCAGAGCGGTCAAGCTGTTTGGCTTTTGATGTGTTCGGGCTAAAAACCTTATCGGTGAAAACAGATGCAGGTAAACCCTGTTTAAGCGGTATCAGCAAAGCCAGTTCGGCTTCATTTGGTAGATCTGTCGCTTGCATTGGCGAATTGCCCCAAAAGCTTGTGGTGCGGGTGTACTGGCCATAGAAAAGTGTTTTATTTGACCACTCGAAATTAAACATCAAGCCTATGGCTTCGCGCACACGCAGATCTTGAAATTTTTCTTTACGCGTGTTTATCCAATAGCCTTGTGTGCCGGAAGGATTGCCATCGGGTAATGTGGTTTTCACGACCCAGCCTTTTTCCAGTGACGGAAAATTATAGGCGGTTGCCCAAAGCTTTGAATAATTCTCAGCTCTGAAATTATAAACCCCACCTTTGAAACCCTCAAAAGCGGCAGTGGTATCAGTGTAATATTCAATGGTTAAACGATCAAAATTATTGTGCCCGATATTAATCGGTAAATCTTTGCCCCAATAATCATCACGTCTGGTGTATGATACGGTTTTACCGGGCACGACTTTATCCAAAATATACGGGCCAGATCCAAGTGGTGGTTCTAGTGTGCTTTCAGCAAAATCACGCGATGCGTAGTAAGCTTTTGAAAATACGGGCAGACCGGCAACAAGTGTGGGCAATTCACGGGTGTTGGCCCCTTGTTTGAATATAAATTTCACGGTTTGCGCATCTAATGCCTCTACCGTTTTTACATCACGCAACAATGATTTAAAAATGGGGCGGCCTTTTTCGTATAGGATATTAAACGAGAAAACCACGTCTTGTGCTGTAACCGCAGTGCCATCAGAAAACCGCGCTTCGGGGCGCATGTTGAAAACCACCCATTGACGGTTTTCAGGGTATTCAATCGTTTCAGCCAGCAACCCGTACATACTGTCCGGCTCATCCGAGTTGCCAGACATCAGGCTTTCAAAGAAAACATTTGAAAGCGCGGCAGGCTGGCCTTTCAGGATATAAGGCGACATGCTGTCAAATGTGCCAAAGCCAGAGGTTGAAAACTCTCCACCCTTGGGGGCGTTGGGGTTTATATATTCGAAATGCTTGTAATCAGCGGCGTATTTCAGATCGCCAAAGGTAGAAATGCCGTGTGATTTTATGATCTTTTCCTGTGCCATAATAGGGCTATTGCTTAGCCATAATGCGCTAAGAAAAATAAGGATCAGTTTCACCGCTTTTTGCATATTATCTACCCTGTTATGTTTACCTGATAGTCAGTTAAAACAACATCTACGTAAACTGCAATATGCGTTTGTGTGAGCGGTTGAAGCATTTGCATTAAAAAAGCCGCCCGAATGGGGCGGCTTTAAAGAAAACAGATAGATCGTATTACTTGATGGTCATCAAATATGCGACCAAGTTTGCGCGGTCAGCTTCTTTTTTCAGACCGGAAAAACTCATTTTGGTGTCAGAAATATAAGCTTTAGGTTTAGTAATGAATTCATTCAGCGTTGCCGCATCCCAAGCCCCGCCAATGCCAGACATGCCAGCAGAGTAGTTAAAGCCGGCAACCTTGCCAATGTCACGGTCAAAGATGCCAAATAAATGTGGGCCAGTGCTGTTCGCACCGTCATCAACTTTATGACAAGCCTTACACTTGGAAAAAACCTTTTTACCTTTGTCTACATCAGCTGACGCAAGTAAATCATCAAAGGATGGGCCTGCGGCAACATCTTCGGTTGCTTCAGCTGTTTCTACTTCAATAACATAGCCAGATGCATGCTCATCACCTTCACCATGTCCGCTGCCGCCCATGTGATACATGCTTTCCGCAACCCAGCTGATCAACAGGTATATCAATAGCGCGCCACAGACGCCGCCTACGATCTTTGTTAGCTTCATTGTATCCATGGCTTGTTCACCTTCGCTGCATTTAGCCTTGTCGGGGCCGATTCATTTGAAACCTTCTAAGCCTTCCCTTGTTTGCAATCAAGGTGTAGATATGCGGCGAAACGCCCAATATGGCAGGATTAGTAAAATGAACATATCGCCAAAGACCGTCGCCTTCCAAGGAGTATTGGGAGCTTATTCGCATCAAGCCTGCCAGGAAGCCTTTCCAAATGCCAAAGCTTTGGCGTGTAATACCTTTGAAGGGGCTATCGCTGCGGTTAAAGCCGGGCGTGCGGATGTGGCAATGTTGCCAGTGGAAAATTCCACTTATGGACGGGTTGCAGACATCCACAGCCTGTTGCCGGAATCTGGTTTGCATATCGTGGGCGAGCACTTCGTGCGTGTGCATATCAACTTGATGGCCAAAAAAGGCGTGAAACTAGAAGATATCAAATCCGCAATGAGCCACACCGTTTTACTGGGACAATGCCGGAAATTTCTCAAAACCCATAATATTGCCCCGATTGTCGGGCCTGATACAGCGGGTTCCGCGCAGGCCGTGGCAAGGGCCGATACTATGGATATGGGGGCTTTGGCCTCTGAAATGGCGGCTGATATATACGGCTTAGAGGTGCTGGCGCATCATATCGAGGATAATCAGCATAATACCACACGGTTCCTGGTGATGTCCCCTGAACAGAACTTTCCTGACAACGGCCAAAGCGAATACATGACCACTTTCGTGTTTCGCGTGCGCAACATTCCGGCAGCTTTATATAAAGCCATGGGCGGCTTTGCCACCAATGGCGTGAATATGGTCAAACTGGAAAGTTATATGGTCGAAGGTTCGTTCACAGCAACGCAGTTTTACGCAGATGTCATCGGCCACCCAGATGATCCGGCGCTGAAACGTGCACTGGAAGAGTTGGAATATTTCACCAACCATCTGGATATTCTGGGTGTTTATAAAACGGATGTATTTCGGCAGACTGCTTAAGATCAGTGTACTTGAGATTTAAATCATCACAGGTATGATGCGAAACAGGCTTTAGCCTGCCTTCAATGCGTTATGCTCGAACAAATCATGTGATGGGCTGCAAAGTTGTTTCACAGGGGCCATGCGGCGTTTTTTATCAGCACTTTCCATTGCCGAATTCATCGGGTTCAACGTAAGACTGGATGACCACAGCGAAGTCTTTTTAGGTGGCAGACCCATCAGCAGTTTAACGTCACAGGCAATGCCATTATCAAATGTGAACTCCATCCCATCAATGCTTGTCTGAATGGTGCGTTCCAGATTTCCCGGGTAGTTATCTTTGCTTGAAGTGATCACGGATACAAATATACCAGAGCCGCAATATGCCAACATATAATCGGCTGCATTGATATTTCGTGTGATGGCATTCGCAATATTTTTCAACATGTTATGCATTATTGATGGTGTGGAGCGCGTGAAAATACTTTCAAAGTCCTTAATCGCAAAGGCGGCTGTTTTTGTGTGAAAGGCTTTACCGCGTGGAAGTTGCAATAGATAGTTTTCCAAAGCCAGTTTCTCAACCATATTCGGTTCGCTGTTAATGTTAATGGTCTCTTGGGCGGTAAACCGCAACATATCTTCCATTTCCGCTTTGATCGAACTGACAACATGATCCTTGCGCGCAGAAGCTTGCTTTTCCAGCACCAGTTTCTCAGCGATTTTAGCACGCACAGTCAATTCCAATGAATCGAATGGTTTATTGATATAATCATTCGCCCCGGCATCAAACGCATCATCAATATACTGGCGTTCTGTCTTCCGGGTGATCATCAGGATCGGTGAAGATTTATATGCGTCTATCTGGCGGATTTTTGAACATAGTTCGATGCCATCCATATCGGGCATCTGAATATCCAGAAAAAAACATTCAAAATGCTGAAGAGAAGATGCAATCTTTTCCAATGCTTCTGCTCCGGAAGATGCGCTGATTAAATCAGTATAACCAACAGAATTAAGGGTTGCTGATAAAATGCTTAATCCGATTTCGTCATCGTCTACTGCCAGGATTTTCATGGTCTGCCTCTTTTATTATTTTAGTCTCGAATTAATCGATTAGATTCGAACTGCTTACCTATAAGTTGTAATTGGTAATTATGGCTGCAGTTTGACAATAATTGTGGCTATAAATAGGCGAAAACTTAACAGAACTTATGTAATTACTAGACCATATCAGAAAAATACTTTGCCAATACTTGGAATTTGGCGCAAGTTTTCTATCCAGCATAGGGGCAGGTTAAGGGCGGTATTTTTCGCCTATTTTATCGGCAAAATCACGCATTCGGGTATCAAATTTGCGATCCAGAGTTTTCTTGGCCAACTTTGCGGATTGCAATGCGACCCGGGCTGATAATCCTTTAGCCTGAATGTTAACCACAGCCTTTAGGCGGGTTTTCATTTGGCTTAAGGGGATGACGTAAAAGTTTACTTCCGCGTCCAAAGATTTGGTTTTGCAAACATATGAAAGCGTTTCCGATGGCGTGTAACTGTCCAGCGTAAGCTCTAAATCACGGCTTTTTCCGCGAAAATCACCTTTTATTTTCCAGCACATCCCCGGCTGAGGCTGCGTGAATGCATCCAAACGTTCGACCTGCGCCCCTACACGCATAGCGTAGGATTCGTAAAAATCGAAATCGGCTAATTGTTGAAAGATATGTGCTGCCGGTGCATTGATATTCTGCTTGCTTACGAATTCCATTTTTTGCCCGTTTTGATTATTTTTCTTACGCTATACTGTCTTTTATCCAATTTTCTATTAAAAATTGTGCAATAGAGCCTCTTCGGGATGGAAGAATGTCATCACTGTTGCCGCAAAGCACATCTATGATGCGTTCCTTAGATACCCAAAGCGCATCATCCAGTTCATTTTTATCCAATTTGATCTTGGTAGAGGTCGCGTTGCCCCAACATCCAATCATTAAAGACGATGGAAAGGGCCATGGTTGGCTGGTCATATAACCGACTTTGCCCACAGTGATGCCACTTTCTTCAAACACCTCGCGGCGCACGGCGGCCTCAACCGTTTCACCTGGTTCCATGAACCCTGCCAATAACGAATACATTTTTTCGGGCCATGCGGGCGAGCGGCCCAATAGCACCTTGTTGCCATGTGTGATTAACATGATCACCACAGGGTCTGTGCGTGGAAAATGCGGCGTGCCGCATGTCGGGCAATTGCGTTGCCAGCCAGCATCCGCCATTTCAGTTGGGGCACCGCATTTAGCGCAAAATGGGTGGCTTAAATGCCAACCAAACACACCTTTGGCTGCCGCAACAAGTTCGGCGTCATCGCGTGACAACAGGGACATAATCGCGCGGGTCTCTTGAAACGCACTGCCTTTGGGGGCTTTTGGGTGGTGTTGCACCGTCTGGTCAAAGAACGAGACTTCATCGGCTTGTTGTTCAGGGTCTGGTTCCCAGCCGGATATATCATACGCGAAAATCGGGGCACCTGCGGCCAGGCCCAGAAGAATTTGCGCATCTGCGGCCAAAAGAATCGGATGATCCAAAGGAATCCGCATAACCTGCGTGGTTTTTGTGTCCACAAGCGGTTTGCCGCGCCAAAGGGCGATGGCCAAAGCTGCGGGGTCTTTGGCTAGTTCGGGCGCTGAATTACGCAAATGTGCGGCCCGATCAAGGGACGCGGCCCCAAATGTGACATTTTCGGCGTTTCGCATCGGTTTTAGCCCTGTTTGATCAATTACATATTTTTTCCTTAGACCATCTTGAAGCGGGGAATAGAAGCCTGTAAATAGACCCTGAGAGGTTGGCGCGGGTGAACGCCTCGCCAACCCGGTCAGATCCGGAAGGAAGCAGCCGCAACGAGCCCCGTTTGGGTCGCTGTCCAGCCTCTCACTTTTCATTAAACTGCTGAATTTGACGCTCAGGTGTTCTTTAATTACTCTGGGGCTGAATGACGGGAGGATCCTATGAATGATTTTTCCACGCGCTTACACTTCTTTATCGATACTCAATTCGGCCGCTGCGCCAGATGTATGGAGCTGGTTTTCCGTGGTGCAGTGCTTGGATGGGTTAACACAATAATTGCATTTCAGCTTCAGGCGGATAGCTGTGTTATAATAATACTGTTGTTACTGTCTTTATTGCTAACCACATTGACTGCAACACATATTTTTGTTTTTGCTTTGCGCCACTCTCGGGGCAAGCACCTGTCCGATCATGACCATATCGTTAAAATCGGAACGCATGCGGCTTTGCCAATGCAGACTGGCGAAACACAGATTTTGCGCAGGAAAATACTTGGATCATTGCTTAAATATGCAGCCGTTGCTGCCGTGGCCTGCGTTGGCTTACCCAATAAAGCCGCGGCAGCTTGCGGTGATTGTGCGGCGACCTTTGGTAGTGGTTACTATGACTGCATAACTTATTTTTGCAACGATATGGACCAGACATGCTATCCGCCGGGCTATCCATATTTAAATCACTGTGATTGCACTTGCTATGACGGTACCGATTTTAACTGCAACAGTTATTCGGCTAGCCAGTACTGTGGCTGATTAGGGTTTCTAGGCCCTGATCCCAGACCATTGTTCGACCATTCTGCAGGCATCAAGTATCATCAGGGTGCTGCGGATCAAAGCCTCGTTGCATATCGGCATGATCATATTCGGGCTATGCGCATTTTTTCTGAACTTTGCATGACCCTGTCACTAGAATTTTGCCGCCAGCCTAAGTATGGTCACCCATAACTAGGAGCAGCCCGATAAAATGACCGATTCCCCTGAAACCGCCTATCAGGTGCTGGCGCGCAAGTATCGCCCCGCGACCTTTAAGGATTTGATCGGTCAGGATGCGATGGTGCAAACCCTGAAAAACGCGTTCGAGGCAGACCGCATTGCGCATGCCTTTGTGATGACAGGGGTGCGCGGGGTGGGCAAAACCACCACGGCACGGATTATAGCCAAGGGGATGAACTGTATCGGTGCCGACGGCACGAGTGGGCCGACGATTGAACCTTGCGGGGTTTGTGACAATTGTATCAGTATAGCTGACGGTCGCCATGTGGACGTAATGGAAATGGATGCCGCCAGCCGTACAGGTGTGGGCGACATTCGTGAACTGATCGACAGCGTGCATTACCGTGCCGCCTCGGCCCGCTATAAGATATATATCATCGATGAGGTGCATATGCTTTCAACCAGTGCGTTCAACGCGCTGCTGAAAACGTTGGAAGAGCCCCCCGAACATGTGAAGTTTATCTTTGCCACCACCGAAATTCGCAAAATTCCTGTAACTGTGCTGTCACGCTGCCAACGCTTTGACCTGCGCCGTATTGAACCCGAAGTGATGATGGCGCATTTGCAGAAACTCGCCGGACTGGAAAAGGCCGAGGTTGCCGAAGATGCGCTGGCCCTGATCACACGTGCTGCCGAAGGCTCGGTACGTGATGCGCTTTCCCTGTTGGATCAGGCCATTGCCCACGGTGCAGGTGAAACCACCGTTGATCAGGTGCGCGCCATGCTTGGCCTTGCCGACCGGGGGCGGGTTCTGGACCTGTTCGACCTGATCATGAAGGGCGATGCGGCAGGTGCGCTGAATGAATTGTCGTCGCAATATGCCGAAGGCGCCGACCCGATGGCGGTACTGCGCGATATGGCCGAGATCACCCATTGGGTGTCGGTGATCAAACTATCGCCCGATGCGGCAGATGATCCGACCGTTTCACCCGATGAACGAACACGCGGCAAACAGGCGGCAAGCGATTTACCAATGCGCGCTCTGACCCGCATGTGGCAAATGCTGCTGAAGGCTTTGGAAGAAGTAGCTGCCGCCCCCAATGCTATGATGGCTGCCGAAATGGCCATTATCCGCCTGACCCATGTGGCCGAACTGCCAAGCCCTGAAGAGCTGGTGCGCAAGTTGCAAGATATGCCGCCGCCCGTGCCGCCAACAGGCGGTGGTGGTGTGGCACCCTCTGGCAACGGCACACAGGCCGCGGCTTCCGTGTCTGTGACAGGCACGATTTCCTCTGGCCCAACAGCGATGATCGCAGGCGGCGGGCAGGTTATCCAACCGCAAGAGCAGGTCGAAACCGCATTAGCGCGTTTCACAGAGTTTAACCATGTGATCGAACTAATCAAATCACGGCGTGACGTGAAATTACTGGTCGAGGTGGAAAATTTTCTGCGATTGGTGAAATACGCGCCTGGCCGTATCGAGTTTCAACTCACCGAAGATGCCCCGCGCGATTTCACCACACGGCTTGCAAACCGTTTGCTAAGCTGGACAGGCGCGCGTTGGGGGGTAACCGTTGTCTCAGACGGAGGCGGGGCCACACTTGCCGAAGAACGCGCAGCCCACCGCGATGACCTGCAAGGTCAGGCGATGCAGCATGACATGGTGAAGGCGGTTTTACTGGCGTTTCCGGGTGCAGAGATCCGCGATGTGAAAACACTGGCAGACATAAATGCGAACAGTGATGCATCGGTGCAGTATCTGGAAGAAGAAGCGGATGACTGGGATCCGTTTGAAGATGATTAAGCAGTGTAAAAGGAACATAAAATGCTAAAAGGAATTGGTCAGTTAGGCGATATGGCGAAACTGATGAAACAGGCCCAAGACATGCAGGGCAAAATGCAAGATGCCCAAACCAAACTCGACGATATTGAGGTTACGGGCGATGCGGGTGCAGGGCTAGTGTCAGCAACCGTTACGGCCAAAGGCACGCTGCGGCGGCTTGATATTGATCCATCGATCCTGGTGCCAAGCGAAAAAGAGGTTGTGGAAGACCTGATAGTGGCAGCCATTAAAGACGCACAAGACAAAGCGGCTGTGGCACAACAGGAAGAAATGGCAAAAATCACCGAAGGCATGAACTTGCCTGCAGGTATGAAACTGCCGTTTTAACGGTAGTTCGGGCAGGGCGCGTGTGAGCAGTAATAACACCGATATCGATAATCTGATTGCCTTGATGGCAAAGCTGCCGGGGCTAGGGCCACGCTCTGCGCGCCGTGCGGTTTTGCATCTGATCAAGAAACGCTCGATCCTGCTGAACCCATTGGCAGACGCGCTTTTTAGTGTCGCCCAAACTGCGCGTGAATGCACGCTTTGCGGCAATATCGGCACTGATGACCTGTGTGACATTTGCACTAAAGGCAAACGCCAGAACGGGCAGATTTGCGTGGTTGAGGATGTCGCAGACCTATGGGCAATGGAACGGGCCGCTGCCTTTAAAGGGCGTTACCATGTTCTGGGCGGATGCCTGTCGGCACTTGACGGGGTCGGCCCCGAAGAACTGCGTATCCCCTTGCTTGTGGATAGGGTTCAGAACGAAAACATCACAGAGGTTATTCTGGCCCTCAACGCCACCGTAGACGGCCAAACCACTGCGCATTATATCGCTGATCAATTGGAAGATATGGACGTAGACCTAAGCTTACTGGCCCAAGGCGTGCCGATCGGCGGCGAGCTGGATTACCTTGACGACGGTACAATCACGGCTGCCCTTGCTGCGCGGAAAGCACTTTAGCTATAAAGAGCTGTAGGGTGGGCTTCAGCCCACCCTACAGGTTAGGCAATTCTGACCAAATTTGAATGGTTATGATGCTAACTGTTGCTGTGGCAATAGAATTCAGTATGCTCTTAAGCATTCCCTTCAAGTTTGGTGATACCAGGCAGCGAATGGGTGATTAACCATTTGATAGGGCTTCATGAACAACAAGAGCAATCATTCAGGCGCATTTCGAAAGCTTCTTCGCCAATATGCACCGGGCCTTGAAACATTATCGCGCTATGATCGCGCTTGGTTGCCAGATGACTTCGGCGCGGGGCTTTCCGTTGCCGCAATCGCACTTCCCATTGGCATAGCCTATGCCGAACTTGCAGGAGTTCCTGTTGTTGTTGGCATGTATTCGGCAATCTTTCCACTTCTTGCATATGCATTGTTCGGCTCATCGCGCCAGTTGATGGTCGGCCCCGATGCCGCGACCTGTATCATGGTTGCAGGCAGTATTGGGCATTTGGCGGGTGGTGACCCCGAAAAATACCTTGCACTGATGGTACTTCTGACCTTGATGACCGGCACGCTGTTTATTATTGGCGGTATTGCAAAGCTTGGATTCATTGCGAACTTTCTGTCGCAACCGGTTCTTGTCGGATTTCTGAACGGTGTTGCCCTGCTTATCATTGTCGGGCAGCTTCCCAAGCTGTTCGGATATACCAGCTATACCAGCGGATTTTTCCCGAAAACGCTGGAATTTTTCAATATAATGAACAACTTTGCGGCGGTCCATCGGCCAACAATGATACTTGGCATCGGGTTGTTTGTGCTGTTGATAGGCTTGCAACGCTTTGCGGCAAAGATACCCGCAGCACTGGTGGTTGTAATCACCGGTATCATAGCCGTTGTTGTTTTTGACCTGCAAGAATACGACATCGCGGTTCTAGGTCCTGTGCCTGGGGGACTTCCGGCATTTCATTTCGCGGTGTTTGATTTTGAGATTTATGGAGAGCTGATAGGCGATGCCGCCGCGGTCATGCTGATCAGCTTTACCAGCGGCGTGTTGACCGCCAAAAGCTTTGCCAGCCGCAACAACTACGATATTGACGCCAATCAGGAAATGATCGCCTTTGGTGCAGCGAACATCCTGACCGGCCTTGCGCAGGGCTTCCCTGTCACCGGCGCAGACTCGCGCACTGCAGTTAACAATGCAACCGGTGGCAAAAGCCAGTTGGTGGGGATCATTGCTGCCGTCACGATGCTGTTTGTGCTGTTTTTTCTGACGGCACCGCTAAGCTATGTCCCCATTGCAGGGCTGGCCGTGGTGATTATTGTCGCGGCCTTCGGACTGATTGATTTTACCGCTCTCTATGATCTTTTCCGCATTTCTCGGCGCGAGCTTATGCTGTCACTTGGAACCACCTTTGGTATTTTGGTTCTAGGCGCACTTCAGGGTGTTTTCCTGAGCCTGATTTTGACCTTCGCTTGGTTGATCTATGTGGGGTCTCGCCCTCATGTCACGATCTTGGGTCGTACAACTAAGGGGCTTGGGCCAAAAGGATTTCACAGCGTGCTTGATTATCCGGATGCCGAAACCTATCCAGGGCTTATCATTTACCGGTTTGAATCCGATCTTTTGTTCTACAATATCGATTACTTCAAACAGTGCCTTCTAGAGGCGATTGATGAAGCGGAAACACCTGTTGAATGGGTTGTTATTGATGCCAGCCCGATCAACATATTGGATTTGACTGCAGTTCAAAAAATTGATGTACTTTACAAAGAATTGGCGGCACGCGGTATCGTGCTTGCCCGTGCGCGTGCCAAGCGAAGCCGCGCAAGGTTCTTTTCCGGTGATTGGGGAAAAGAACGGGACGAAACCCAAAAAGAACGTGACTTCTCCACCATCAGCGATGCGATAAAGGCGTTTAATAATCGTTCTGAAAAGCCTGTGGCGCAGGATTAGTGCGCCTTAGCTTTCTTCTTTAAAGCGGCCTCGCGCTGGGCGATATAAAGCGTCGATCCCACAATAATCACCGCACCCAGCATTGTTTGCCAGTCGGGTTTTTCGCCAAACATTAAATAAGCGGCAATGCCGATGAACACCAAACGCAGGTAAGCAACTGGTGCAAGAATACCTGCCTCTGCATGGCGATAAGCTTCAATATCCGCAATGCCGCGCACCATGCTGGTGATGGCTACCAGAGTAACCGCAATCCATGTGGCATTTAAACTGGGGACCGCCAGATCAGTTCCCACAATCGGGACGGTTATCAGTGTGGTGATGATGATGGATGAAAAATAGGTACTAAGTGGTCCGTCCGCTTGTGCCAGATTGCGCGACATGGTCAGTGCTGCTGCAAAACACAATGAACTGCCAACCGCGGTCAACATACCAAGGTTCAGCTCGCCAAAGCCAGGGCGCAAGACCACAAGAGCACCAATAAACCCTGCAACAATCGCCAGAATTCGGCGCATACCGATTGTTTCGCCATGAATAAACAGGGCCAATAAGGTGGCAAATATAGGTGCGGTGAAAAACAGAACCGTCGCTGTTGCCAGCGGAATAGTGGCAATGGTGTAAAACCCGAAATGGGTTGCAACCGCCACCAGCGTTCCGCGTATAAGGTGCTGGTAGGGCTTTGTGAACGACAGTTTCCTGCGCAAGGGCGAGGCAAGTATCACCGCCACACCAACCATAACAATCGCAATGGCTGAGCGGTAGAGAACCACATGTGTGCTATCCATTTCCAGTGAAACGATACGCACAGCGATGGTCATAATACTGGCCACAACAACTGAAACCAGCATCCACAAAATTCCGCGCAGATTATCGCGTTCTTCAATCGGCTGACCAGTATCTTTGATACTGTCTAACGGGGTGTCGTATGGGGTCGGCATTTGATAAATCTCTGTTTACCCATGTGGTAGACACACGATTTAATATTGGCAACGGGATAGGTGAAAATTGGTACAATAAAAATTTTGCAATATCGCGATTTGCTTTGTTTACAAACTGGACTGAAAAAGCGATTGTGCGCCGAAGTCAGGCATGCCCGCGTGATGGAATGGTAGACATAAGAGACTTAAAATCTCTGGGCCTTAGGCCGTGCCGGTTCGAGTCCGGCCGCGGGTACCACTATTTTTCTTGTAAGTAATTGATTTATAATTGAAGAATTATGTTATATACACTCATTAGTTACACATTTAGTTACACGTGAGGCCGATATTGGTACGCAAGCTCTCAGTAAAACACCTTCAAACCGATAAGAACGGTTTCATTCGATACCGCCGCCGAGTCCCTGACTATGCGAAAGCCTTTATGGAAAAAGAGAGTTTGTTAAAGTTCTTGGTAAAACAGAGAATGAAGCCCTCGGGAATTACGGTACATATCATCGCGAGTGCGAACACCTCATTTCTTTAGCTAAAGGTGGTGCCATATCCGCATCTCCAAAAGTTCAAGAGGAGCGAGTGGTAGCTCTCTTGAGGAATATGGGGGCTGATCCTTTTAGTTCTGGAAAAGATGAGAACGAGCTAGCTTGGCGGGGAGCAGAAGCAGATAAGGTTTTATTCAAATATAAAGAAGACCCAGATACAGGCAGGCCAGTTGGTATATCGACAGATGATGCCCTATTGCTAGGTGCGTTACAGTCAGGGGTGAGTAGAGAGAAAGCTGAGGTTACCATCACAGACGCTTTCAAGTTCTACTTAGAGGAAAACGTAATACCAAATCCCTTCAAGCGTAAAAAACAGATAGCAAGGATAGGCCGCTCGGAACGTTGGCTTTTGAAGGTCGCCAAGGAAGATAAAATCTTATCGAAGGTTGATAGGCGGGATGCACGTAATCGTTCTTCTGCAAAACCGCGAATAATCTCTAGAACGTTGCGGGACGTGCCACATTCAGGGTTATGGTGAATAACGATTGTCATGGAAAACTTCGAATTAGCTTTTGGATATTGCTGTTTCCAATGCCAGCTTTGCCATGCTGAACTTGTAGCAGTGATCGAATTCCAAACAGGCAAGGCAATCATCCCACTGGCCAATATCCGATTGAAAGGTGCGCGCAGAACGAGCCAGACCGGCACTATTAAGTTCGAATGAAAAAACCTTCCCCTGCATCTTTTCATTAACTGAATAATGCAGGCTATCGTGGAACATCGTTCCATAACAGTTTCTGTGTTGCCTAAGCTTGGTCATCTAATAATTCCTTTCTCAGGTTGGAAAATGTGCCTTGGTTCGATTTGCAAACGCCACGAGTGAGAGCATCACTGGCACTTCAACCAGCACACCTACGACCGTAACAAGTGCGGCGCCAGAGTTGAGGCCAAATAGCCCGATTGCGACAGCAACAGCCAATTCAAAGAAATTAGATGTTCCAATCATTGCGCAAGGAGCGGCAATCTTAAACGGAACTTTCATCGCCCATGCAGCTGCATAAGCGATTGCAAAAATACCGTAAGACTGAAGTAGTAACGGCACGGCAATCAGAGCAATAAGCAGCGGTTGCCCTAAAATCACGCTGCCTTGGAAACCGAAAAGCAAAACGACAGTTGCCAGCAGCCCAACGATTGAGAATGGTTTTAACTTGGCCGTAAATTCTGAAACCGCTTCATCAGACCGGCTACCTCGCATCAGAGCGACGCGCGTCAATGCACCAGCACCAAGAGGGACTACAACGTAAAGAACAACACTTAGTGCCAATGTGCCCCAAGGCACCGGTATGTCAGTTACACCCAAGAGCAGGGCAACAATTGGTGCGTAGGCAAAAATCATTATTAGGTCATTAACGCTGACCTGAACCAACGTGTAATTGGCATCGCCGCGTGTCAGTTGAGACCACACAAACACCATTGCCGTGCAGGGTGCAGCACCCAAGAGAATTAAACCGGCGATATAAGAATCCGCCTCGGCAGGATTTATCATGTCGACGAAAAGATATTTGAAAAACAATACGCCAAGCGCGGCCATGGTGAATGGCTTTATCAGCCAGTTGACGACGAGGGTAATCAACAAGCCCTTCGGCTGGTCTGTCACATTTCTAATGCTTCCAAAGTCAACTGACACCATCATCGGGTAAACCATCGCCCAAATCAGAACGGCAACAACCAAATTAACATGGGCGTATTCGAGAGCGGCAAGCGTTTGAAAAACATCGGGCAGAACCTGTCCAAGAAAGATGCCAAGCCCAATGGACAATGCGACCCAAAGAGATAGCCATTTTTCGAAAATGCCGATACCTGATGGTGCGGTCTGATCGTGATTCTCGACGGGGTTGCTCATAGTATTTTCCTCAACAAGCACATGCAATTTCATCAATAATGGGTTGGCAAATCTCAGGACGACCGTTACAGCAATCTTCCATCAGGAAGCTAAGCAGTGCGCGCAAAGCATTAAAATCTGCAAAGTAGCGGATTGTTCTCCCTTGCCGTTCGTTACGGACAAGCCCTCCATTCAAAAGTACCGTCAGATTAGCAGACATCGTGTTTTGCTTAACATCGAGCTGTTCTCCCAACTCGCCAGCCAATAGGCCACTTGCGCCCGCCTTTATGAGTAGGCGAAAGACATCTAGCCGTGTTTGTTGGCTAAGAGCGGAGAATAAAAAAATTGCTTTATTTGATTCCATATATCATGATTATTTGATATGATAGGCGGCGTCAATAATTGTCTCACCACAAAAATTGGATATAAAAGTGGATGTTCACTAATGGTCAAATCAATGATAATTTCGGAGACAAAGCCAACCTAGGTTCCAGCAATTCGCCTTCGTGATCAACCGCCCGCCACAGATAAAAGTGTTCACCGTTGATTTTGACAAATGCCGTATGGGGCATGCAAGCATGCCCTGCCGGGCAGCGCCCTCCTCTTTCGAATTTCCTTGGTGAATTTCTCCCCAAATAGGTTCATCCAAAATCTTACCGTTTCATGGCAAAGATCAATACCCGATTCCCGTAGGGTTTTGCTTTGCAAAAACCCGAAAGGGGCGCTCATGCAAGATACCTTCAACCTGCCACAAACTGAGCGGATACCGAACGTAGAACATCACCGCCAAATGGATAATTTCGGGTGAGATTTTGAAATACTTGAATAGATTTTCAGTCGCCAATTCCAAAACCTACGGCGCTAAAATTGCAAACTCAAGTTTCTTCTGACAACGCCAGCGCTGGGGATGTTGCTGCTCATTTGTAATACGAATGTAATACGAAACCATAAAAGAGATTCGTCGCTTTGTAATCTTTTGAGTGCGATGATTGTGAAATACAGAGTCCCTTTCTTCCGGCGTCTCATGGAAAACTGGCCAAAAAACCCCATAAACCCGTAGTAATACTTATAAAATTACCGAGACTTGTAGATTTATGACGAAATTTAATCTTGCGAATTTACTCAAATCTGGTTAGGTTTTCTTACCAAATATATGATTAGTGAAATAGCATCAATCTGGGAGGAAAATGATGACTGATACATTTAACCGCAGGAAGTTTCTTAAGGGAAGCGCATTAGCGGCAACTGCAACGGCTGGCACACTTGCTGCACCATCCATTGCGAACGCAGAACCGACAGTATTGAAAATGCAGGCTGCATGGGGCGGCGGTATTTTCCTTGAAAACGCACAGTCTTATGTTGAGCGTGTACACGCTATGGCAGGTGATGATCTAAAAATTGATCTTCTGCCAGTTAACTCGGTTGTGAAAACCAGCCAGATGCAAGACGCTGTACATCGCGGCGTGTTGGATGCCTGTCACTATGTACCGGCTTACTGGTATTCAAAATCAAAATCCGCTTCCTTGTTCGGCACCGGCCCTTGCTTTGGCTGGTCTTCACAAGAGGTTCTGGGCTGGGTCAACTATGGTGGCGGTCAAGAACTGTTTGACGAATTGATGGGTACTTTGAAACTAAACGTCGTTTCATTCTTCAACTCGCCAATGCCGGCACAACCACTGGGTTGGTTTAAAGAGGAAATCAAAGACGCGTCACAAATGAAGGGTCTTAAGTATCGTACAGTTGGACTTGCCGCAGACGTTATGCTGGAAATGGGCATGTCAGTTGTGCAACTTCCGGGTGGCGAAATTCAGCCAGCAATGAAATCAGGCTTGATTGACGCGGCTGAGTTTAACAACCCGACATCAGACCGTGACTTTGGTATGCAGGATGTGTCCAAGGACTATCATTTGGCATCATTCCACCAATCTCAGGAATTCTTCGAAGTCAGCTTCAACAAGAAGCGCTATGAAGGTCTTCCAAATGAGCTGCAAGCGATCCTGAAATACGCTTCAGAAGCTGAAAACTCAAACTTCTACTGGCATAACACGAAGCGTTATTCTGACGACTTGAAAACCTTGCGTGATGAACAGGGTGTAAATATTCACCGCACACCTGATTCAGTGATGATCGAGCAGTTGAAAGCTTGGGACATTGTGGTTGAACGGCTTTCCGGCGAAGATGCATTCTTTGCAAAAGTAGTCGCATCACAAAAAGCCTATGCCAAAGATGTGATGAACTACCTGAATTTGAACCAGCCAGACTACAAACTGGCCTATAAGCACTACTTCGGATAAGTTAATCCACCGACAAAGATAAAGCTGGGGGCTGGTCTACGGCCCCCAGTTTACATATAACCGTTTTGGGAGATACGGAATTGACCAAGTTCATCTATTCAATAGAAGGTCTAAGTATTTGGGTCGGACGCGCATTTGGCTGGTGCATCCTGATCTTGACCTTTTCGGTCGCTTACGAGGTTTTTGTAAGATATGTGTTAAATGCGCCAACAGTTTGGGCATTTGATATGATGGTGCAAATGTACGGTGCTTTGTTCTTGATGGCCGGTCCCTATGCACTTGCGCAAGACAGCCATGTGCGTGGTGACGTAATCTACCGCCTGTTTTCAGTCCGCTGGCAGGCCCGTGTCGACTTTACGCTTTATCTGCTGTTCTTCTTCCCTGGCATGATAGCATTGTTCTGGTACGGTTGGGAAATCGCGTCTGATAGTTGGCGTTATAAAGAAGTCAGCTGGAACAGCCCTGCACGTATTCAGATTTACTTTTTCAAAACACTTATCCCTGTCGCGGGCGGCCTGTTGATGCTGCAAGGCCTAGCCGAGTTGATGCGCTGCTGGAAAGCGATGAAAACCGGTGTTTGGATGGAACGACTTGATGATGTCCATGAGACCGAAGACATGCTTATGCACACCGACGATATCCCGCAATAAATTGACACAGACGCGAAACGAAAGAATAAGACGATGACAAACCCCGAAGTCGCAATATTAATGCTGTGCTTGTTTATTTTTCTGGTACTGCTTGGATTCCCGATCGCCTTTACCCTGCTGGCAATGGGTGTGGCCTTTGGCTATTACGCTTATTACCAGGGTGGTATTGAAAGCATATCGGATCTGTTTAACAACAACATCTTTTATCTGCTGAACCAGAACACCTATTCAGTGATGGAAAATGACATTCTTGTCGCCATCCCGCTGTTTTTGTTCATGGGCTATGTGGTGGAACGTGCCAATATCGTGGATAAGTTATTTTACTCACTTTATATGGCAGCCCGAAACTTACCCGGCTCTTTGGCAATTGCAGCCCTTATAACCTGTGCTGTTTTTTCAACGGCATCGGGCATCGTGGGTGCGGTTGTGACCCTGATGGGCTTGCTAGCCTATCCTGCGATGGCTAATGCCAACTATGATAAAAGCTTTGCATCCGGTGTAATTTGTGCCGGTGGTACCTTGGGTATTCTTATCCCGCCATCGATCATGCTGATCGTTTATGCCGCAATCGCCGAATTGTCACCGCTACGGCTTTACGCTGCCGCCGTGTTCCCCGGTTTAATTTTGGCAGGCCTATATATCGTCTATGTGATTGTGCGGGTGTATTTTAATCCGTCTTTGGCGCCAAAGCCGAAATTGGAAGACGTCCCGCCACCAAAAGAGGTTTATCTTGACCTGCTGGTATCTTTTGTTCCGCTAACACTACTGATCATGCTGGTACTGGGGTCTATCCTTGGCGGGCTTGCAACCCCTGCGGAAGCTGCCGCAATGGGTGCGTTGGGAGGCTTGGTACTGGCGGCACTTTACCGTTCATTGACATGGGAAAAGGTCAAGGAAAGCGTGTTTCTGACTGCTAAAGCGACAGCAATGGTCTGCTGGTTGTTTGTCGGTTCATGGACCTTTGCATCTGTATTTTCATATCTTGGCGGACACGACCTGATCTCAGATTGGGTATTGGGAATGGAACTGAAGCCCTGGCAGTTCTTGGTCATGGCGCAGTTGATTATCTTCTTCCTTGGCTGGCCTTTGGAATGGTCGGAAATCCTGATCATCTTCGTACCTATCTTCCTGCCGCTGCTGGATCAATTCGGTGTGAACCCGTATTTCTTTGCCATGCTGGTTGCTTTGAACCTGCAAACCTCGTTCTTGACCCCGCCAATGGCCATGTCGGCGTATTATCTAAAAGGGGTGCTCAAAAAACAGATCGAGCTGATGGACATCTTCAAAGGCATCATGCCCTATCTGGGGATTGTGATCTTTGCGATGGTCTTGATGTACCAGTTCCCCGGCATCGCGCTTTGGTTCCCGGATTATCTGTTTGGTGTATATGTTCCATAAGCGGATGTAAGTGAGGATTACCAATGCCAAATGCATTATCTGCCACAGAAGCGGCACGCAAAATACGCGAAGGCAAGCTGACATCGGTTGATCTGGTGAAAGCATGCTTGAAGCGGATCGAAGACACTGACGGCCAATTACACGCATGGGCTTATCTGAACCCCGAGTTTGCACTTACTCAAGCTGCAGAATTAGATCAGATACGCCTAAACGGCCGTCCCTTAGGCGCACTTCACGGGGTTCCAGTGGGCCTGAAGGATATTATCGACACCAAAGATATGCCAACCGAGTACGGCACTGCGATTTACCAAGGTCGTCAACCTGATGCGGATGCAGGCATTGTTGAACGGTTGCGTGAAGCGGGTGCGGTTATACTGGGTAAAACCGCCACTACCGAATTTGCCTTCGTGCATCCTGCGGATACGCGCAATCCGCATAATACCGACCACACACCCGGCGGTTCTTCAAGCGGTTCGGCTGCCGCAGTTGCGGCGTTTCATGTACCACTTGCCATAGGCACACAAACCAATGGCTCTGTTATCCGTCCTGCCTCTTATTGTGGCACATACGGATTTAAGCCAACACGCGGCGTCATCCCCCGACGCGGCGTGTTGCAAACCTCAAACTCTCTGGATCAGGTCGGCGTCTTTGCCCGCACACTGGCAGACGCGGCCCTGCTAACCGATACGATTGGCTTTTACGACCCAAGTGACGCAAAAAGCTACGCACATGCACGGCCCAAAACAGTAGAGGGCTGCGCCACAGAGGCCCCAGTTGACCCGAACTTTGTCTATCTGGACATGCCCTATCATAACATGATGGCAAGCGAAACGATTGCAGGGTTTGACGAGATTATGGACGTACTTGGCGGGCAGGTCGAACGTATTGAAGCCTCGCCCAATCTTGTAGATTTGATCGCTGTGCAGCATGTGATCCACGAATATGAGATAATCCATCATCTGGACACGGTTTTTACCGAACACTGGGATGCGCTGAGCACATCATTACAACCGGTACTGGAACGGGCCCGTAAAATTTCGGAAGCGCAGTATCAAGATGCACTGGCGGTTATGCAGTCAGCCGAAACGTTTTTCAAAGATTTTTTTCACGATTACGATGCGGTTCTGGCCCCCAGCACGGCAGGCGAAGCCCCTAAATTCAGTGACGGGGGAACCGGCAATCCGATATTCAGCACGATCTGGACTTTGGCCGGTTTGCCCTGTTTGACGATCCCGCTTATGGTGGGTGGCAACGGACTGCCTGTTGGCGTGCAGTTGATCGGGTCGGCGCAAGAAGATGACCGCCTGTTTCGAACAGCAAACTGGATACTTAAGAAGCTTGAAAGCACCTGACAGGTGTAAAAGGAGAATAAACATGTTGACTAGACCTATAAAAATCATCGTCGGGTTGATTGCGACCATAATGATAACTGTGTTTATCGTCGGTCTTGCCCACAGTATCTCAACCGGATTTGCCGGCTTCTGGGGTGGCTTACCGTTCTGGATTATCTCAATCAGCGTGCTGGCAATGGCGATTTATAATTTCTGGGAAGAATGCCTAAAACCGAAAGACTAAGATGCCAACCAAACCAACCTTGTGGATCACCCGTAGTTTGTCTGGCGCAACTCTTGCGCGCGCCGCGCAGGATTATAACGTGATCATCAATCACGCCGACGGAACTTTTAGTGCCGATGAGATCATTGCAATGTCGGCGCAGGTAGACGCAATCCTGCCCTGCCATTCCGAACTGTTCAACGCGGATGTCGCAGCAAAGCTTGATGCCCGCGTCAAGATCATCGCCAATCACTCAGTCGGTGTCGATCACTGTGATCTGCCGGCTCTGAAGGCGCGTGGCATAACCGTGACCAACACCCCCGACGTGCTGTCTGACGCCACAGCCGAAATTGCCATGTTGTTGTTGCTGGGCGCCGCACGCCGTGCGGTAGAAGGTGATCGCCTGATGCGCACTGGTGCATGGGATTTCTGGTCACCGTCCTTCATGGTTGGCAAACAGGTCAGCGGTGCGCGTTTGGGCATTGTCGGTATGGGCCGCGTAGGGCAAGTGATGGCACGCCGAGCGCGCGGGTTCGACATGGATGTGCATTACTACAACCGCAACCGCGTTGCGCCTGAGCTGGAACAAGGTGCGACTTATCACGATAGTGTCGAAAGCATGATGGGCGTGTCCGACTTTTTGTCACTGCACTGCCCCGCAACGCCCCAAACCATGGGTATAATGGATAAAGGTATGCTGGCCCGCTTGCCCAATGGCGCGGTATTGGTGAACACGGCACGTGGAGCACTGATTGATGAGGTCGCATTGCTGGATGCCATCACATCGGGAAAGCTTTCTGCCGCGGGCCTTGATTGCTTTCAAACTGAACCGGGTGGCAACCCGGCTTTCGCAGCCCATGAAAACATCTTCATGCTGCCCCATATCGGCAGCGCCACCACACAGACCCGTGACGCAATGGGCTTTCGCGCCCTTGATAATCTGGACGCGTTTTTTGCAGGTGACCTGCCTAAGGACCAACTTTAAGATAAATTTAACAATCAAAAACAATACGCAGCACAGTAGCTGCATGAGAGGGAAATAGAATGGCAAAAGTAGCATTTTTAGGTTTGGGTGTCATGGGTTACCCAATGGCAGGGCATTTGCAAACGGCAGGCCATGACGTCACAGTTTATAACCGTACCGCAAGCAAAGCCGAAGCATGGGTTGCAAAACATGGCGGCGCGGCGGCTCCAACTCCGGCCGCGGCGGTAAAAGATGCGGCATTCGTTTTATGCTGCGTTGGTAATGATGATGATCTGCGCTCGGTTTGTTTGGGTGATGATGGTGCTTTTGCTGGCATGGATGCAGGGGCGATTTTTGTCGACCACACAACTGTTTCTGCCGCTGTAACCCGCGAATTATGTGCAGCCTCTGGTGACAAAAATATCGCCTTTGTCGATGCACCTGTTTCAGGCGGGGAGGCGGGGGCTGAAAATGGAATTCTGTCTGTGATGTGCGGTGGCACACAAGCCGCTTACGACAAAGCCGAGCCGATTATTGCCGCTTATGCGCGTATCTGCAAACGCATCGGCGACAGCGGTGCAGGCCAAATGACCAAAATGTGCAACCAAATCGCGATTGCAGGCCTTGTGCAAGGTCTGTCAGAGGCTTTGCATTTTGCCGAAAAAGCAGGGCTTGATGGCCGTGCGGTGGTAGAGGTTATCAGCCAAGGTGCCGCAGGCAGCTGGCAGATGTCCAACCGTTATGAAACCATGCTGGACGATCACTTTGAACACGGCTTCGCCGTTGACTGGATGCGCAAAGACTTGGGCATATGTCTGTCAACCGCAGATGAGAATGGCGCTAGCTTGCCTGTTACAGCCCTTGTGGATCAATTCTATAAAGACGTCCAGAAAATGGGCGGCAATCGCTGGGATACATCATCACTGATCAAACGCTTGCGTGATGTATAGTCAGGGCTTGCTGGACTTCAATCCTTGTATGATGAATAGTCGATGAAAACCAACAGGGCCTACATGAAGACCAACCTTGATCATCTGCCAGCGACCAAGCAGCGCGAGTTGG
>CAXMSA010000021.1:0-28572 GCA_964195605.1 uncultured Amylibacter sp. | reverse complement strand
GCCATGTAGTGCGCGAAAACATAATAAACTCCTCATTAACGTCCTGTTGCTACCCTTAGCAGAGACCAGAGAACACCGTTTTTTGCACTTCTCTCTTTTATGTGACCCATTTTACACATTGCCATTCCACCTGCCCCACGTCAGCCAAACGTGCAAGACGGGTAAGTTCAGCATCCAGTTTTGATGCCCGTGCAGCCGTCCATTTCACACCTGGCTCAGCCCATAGGTTAAGAACCTTCAGCACCCCATTGGCGCGATCAGCTTTGGCTTCGATACGCCCGACAAAACGATCCCCTTCTAACATGGGAAACACGTAATAGCCCCACTTGCGTTTGGCCGCGGGCACGAAAATCTCAATGCGATAATCAAAGTTGAAAAGGCGACTTAAACGGGTACGGTTACGTACGGCCGGATCAAATGGGTTCAGGATACGCAACCGTGTGGTTGGCGCGCGCAGGGCTGACAGACGTTCGGATATATCCATTGGTGCAAATGCCTGATGCCAACTGCTATCAGCCGCTTGCACCTCTATCGGCACAAGCTTTGCTTCTTCGGCCCATGCTTTCACTTCACGGGCATCTGTGGCTTCCCAGAACTTCTGTATCTCACCCAATGTCGCAAACCCCATGCGGTCAAGGGCGCCGTGGCACAACCAATCCACCTGCGCCTGATCGCTATGGATTTCAGCACGTATGGCAGCCGGAAAAACCCGATGCGCCAAATCGTAAAATTTAGTGAAGTGATGGCGATGCGCGGTCGCCAACTCGCCAGCATACCACATATAATCCAATGCCAGCTTATGTGGCGGGCGTATCCACATCCCCTTTTTAGCTGCCTTACTATCAAACGCATGGGTCGATAGGGGGCCATCTTGCGCAAGACGCGCTTTCATCGCTTCACGCCCCGCCTTATCCAGCATCGTGCTATAATACTTAGATCGGTCAAGTGCCTCTTTTTTGCGCCTGAACTGCCGTTGCCACATTGGGTAATACGCCATCGGCAGAACCGAGGCATCATGGGTATAATGTTCAAACACCCCGCGTTCATCCGCCATAAGCCGGTTCAGCATCGGTTCGCGGTAATGTTGATTGCGCGACCAGATGATATGGTGATGCGCACGCGTAATCACCTGAATAGTATCCAGCTGCACAAAGCCAAGATGTTTGATAATGCCCAGAACATCCAAAGGCCCGGTAGGTGATTTACCCAAACCCTGTGCCGTCAACCACAACCTACGCGCATCCTGATTATTAATTCTCAAATGCAAATCATCCCCTGCCCGTCATATGGGATCAGGTTATTTCAATATCATGGGGATAAGCAAGCTCTTGCCACGCACAACCCAATATACTTGCCAAAGAATGCATTCCGCACTAAAGTTGATCTGTTGATAACAGGAGCCACCACATGACCCGCATCGCCATTATTCTATCACTTGTCGCCCTTAGCGCATGCGCAACAGTCAACGGGGTTGGCAAAGATTTATCCAATGCTGGCAAAGCAATTTCAAAATCGGCCAACTAAGGTTTTTCAGACGGGTTATGGCCCACAAATCTTACGTGCAATAAGCCATGACACAGGCATGCCCACTACCGCACGCATTTCGTGGTGGTTTTAACGCTTCTTCACAAACGCTGTCAAAATAACAATACGCTGACCTTCCACGCGTCCTTCTATGTGCGCGGGGTTATCCTCGACCAGTGAAATTCCACGTACAGCCGTGCCCCGTTTGGCGGTAAAACCACCGCCCTTTACTGGTAAATCTTTGATCAGCACCACAGTATCGCCCGCGGCCAATGACACGCCATTACTGTCTTTGTGCAGGCTTTCGCGGATTGCACCCAATTTGGCCCAAGCCAAAGCCTCATCATCCAGATACAACATATCTGTTAAATCACGCGCCCAACTCTCTTGCGACAAACGATCCAGCATACGCCACGCCAACACTTGCACCGGTGCATGTTCCGACCACATAGATGTAGACAGACAACGCCAGTGGTTCGCATCCATATCCCCCGCGATTTGCCCGCTACATGTGGCGCAAAGCAAAGCTGAGGTCATCGCGGTTCCGTCAAGGTTAGGCCCGACCGCAAAAGCAGCAAGATCATCAGTTGCAGCACAAAGTTCGCATTGATTGTCAGCACGTGTTTGAAGGGTGGTCAGCGGCATTTCTTGGGCTTTCAATTGAGAGGTGAAAACGGTTTAGGCTGGATTATTGAAATTGACAACATGAAAGCTGTTAAGAGCTCGTACCGTTTAGGTGCACTTGCCCACGGCATCAGTCAGCGTCGGGCGTGTTATGTTATACAAGAGGATCGATCTGGATTATGGCCCCAGCCTCCAGCAAGGCAACAATCATAGCCGGAATGCCGCGCATTGCCGCCGCATGCAGCGAAGTACCGCCATCAGGGTACTTCACATTTGGGTCAACCCCGGCTTTGAGTAGGGGTATGATGTTGAAAAGGGGTATCACCCCTATCGCATAATGAAGCGGTGCAAAGCCTTTTCCACTGAGCACATCAAGATCAGCCCCAACCTCCAGCAGAGCTAATATAAGCCCCGAAGTGCCGTTCTTCGCCGCCATGTGCAGCGGGTAAGGTCATTGATTAATACCGAAGTGTTTTTATAACAACGATTCAGAATGGTTAGAAGAACTGACTGGCACCTTATGTATCATCATCAACCACGGGGCTTGCGTTGCGGCACAACCCGACATATTCACTTTGGAGTGCATCATCGAATGCATAAAAACACACACAAAGCATTGGCGACAATATTATGACCACCCCACCCTCTGCATTAGCTGATCTGGAAGCTTTATCTGACCCGCAGGCGGCCCTGCAAATGGCCCGCCAGCACAAAGTTGACCGCCCCTATTTGGGCATCTCGAACCCGCAAATTGATGCGCTGTATAAAACCTGGCGCGCAGATTCTGATTTAGCGCAACGCGTGGCGATTGCGGCTGATCTTTGGGACAGTAACATTCACGAGGCGCGTATTGCCGCCGCCAACCTATTGACCCAAGCCCGGATCAGCCCCGATCACGCAGTCTGGGATGAAATCCAACGCTGGATGCCAGCACTTGATAACCTTGCAATTGCCGATCAGGTCTGTGCCGCAGGTGCGCGCCGTCTGCCTGCGGATTTAGCACGGCTGGATACACTGGAAGTCTGGACAACCGATCAAAGCGTGTGGCCGCGTCGTGCCGCGCTTATGATGACCCTACCTTGGACCAAGCTGAACCATCCCAAGGACAGTGATCTGGCAATACGCGATCGGGTTCTGGGCTGGGCAGCCACGTATGCCCCCATACATGACCCGATTTTGCAAAAGGCTTTAGCTTTATGGCTGCGTACATTATCAAAGCATGACAAGCCCCTGGTCCTGCAGTTTCTGGATGAGCATGGCCTTGAAATGAAAGCCTTCGCACTAAAAGAAGCCTCTGCCCTGCTTTAGGCTTGCAGCCCTTCGGATAGAGTCATAAGTTTGCCCCATGACCGATATGCCTCAACTGATAGACCCGTTCGCGCGCACAATTGACTATTTGCGTGTCTCTGTAACTGACCGCTGTGATTTCCGCTGTGTCTACTGCATGTCCGAAAACATGACATTCCTGCCGAAAAAAGAACTGCTGACACTGGAAGAG
Organism: uncultured Amylibacter sp.; assembly: GCA_964195605.1. GTDB lineage: Bacteria > Pseudomonadota > Alphaproteobacteria > Rhodobacterales > Rhodobacteraceae > Amylibacter. The sequence goes on along the minus strand of CAXMSA010000021.1, from coordinate 24,926 downwards.
CTGGATCGTTTGTGTTCCGTGTTCATTTCCCAAGGTATCAAGAAACTGCGCATCACCGGTGGCGAGCCGCTTGTGCGCCGTGGCATCATGGATTTCTTTGAAAGCATTTCACGGCATCTGGGCAAGGGCCTGAATGAGCTGACCTTGACCACCAATGGTTCACAGTTAGCACGGTTTTCCGATGATCTGGCGCGTTTTGGGGTGAAACGGGTGAATATATCGCTTGATACGCTCGATGCGCAGAAATTCAAGGAAATCACCCGCTGGGGCAAGCTGGAAAAGGTTCTGGACGGGATCAAAGCGGCACAGGCCGCAGGCATTCGGGTCAAGATCAACATGGTTGCGTTGAAAAACACCAATGAGGATGAGCTGGAAGATGTGATCAGATGGTGTGCTGATCAGAATATGGACATCACCTTTATCGAGGTTATGCCGATGGGCGATATGGGCGAAGAAGACCGTATTGATCAATACTGGGCTTTGTCCGATCTGCGCGATCGTATCGCCAAAACTTGGGATATGACCGAAATTCCGTTGAACACCGGCGGCCCTGCGCGTTATGTGCGGCTGAATGAAACTGGTCAAAAAATCGGGTTTATCACGCCTTTGACGCATAATTTCTGCGAAAGCTGTAACCGGGTACGCCTGACTTGCACTGGGCAGTTGTTCCAGTGTCTTGGGCAGGAAAAAGAAGCTGATCTGCGCAAATCCCTGCGCGATAATCCGGACAATGATACCCCTGTGGTAGATGCCATTCATGCTGCCATTGCGTTAAAGCCCAAGGGCCATGATTTTTCTTATGATCGCAAAGAAGTTGCCGGCGAGATGACCCGTCATATGAGTCACACAGGCGGTTAAGCCTCAATCACACCTGCATCGGCACGTAATAATCTGGCACGTGTTTTCGGGATTTCGCTGATCTCGACACCAGTAAACACATGTAATGTGTCCAATGCGCGGTCAACAACCGCATGATCAGAAACCCAGCCCCCCATGCCAAGATATGTGCGCAAAAGTGCTGGCATATTTTGATTGGCTGTCTTTAATGTTGGCTTATAGCCGTTTAATTTATCTGCAAATTCAAATACTTCCGCCGCAACCACTTGGGGCTGCCATTTATCGGGGACAAGGTGGCGCTGTTTGAGCAAAGCAAATGCATCAGTGTAGTTTGACGGGTTCACCCCGTCAAAAGACGCACAGCCAAAGATCATTGCGATATTATGCCTGTCCACATAGCGCGTCAGATAAGCCCATGCCACACGCAGCACCGCATAATCCTGCACCCCGCCACGCATGCAAAATCGCCCGATTTCCAGCATCGGCGCGTTATAGCTGCTCAAGCGGCTTAAATCGTAGAATTGGGATGAATAGCTGTTTAGAATATCGCACCCTGCCGCAAACGGCATAAACCGGAAACAGCCGTGCAATGCACCTGTTTCACTGGCTTCGATCAAGACATGCTGGCACTTGGCATCAAAGAAATCCACATCAGCAGCGCCACAGGCACCAAACTGGGCTCCGCGCAGAGCCTGTGTCAGCGCCACATCTCGTTCAGTTGTTGCAATCCGCGCAATATATTTACATGACTTTTCCATTGGAACCATTACATATATGAATTGTCGACAAGGTCTACGTTCAAAAAGGAAAATCATTATGGCAGATAAAGTTACAAAAACCGATCTGGAATGGCGTGAGCAACTTAGCGAACTGGCTTATAAGGTAACGCGCAAAAAGGGCACCGAACGCGCCTTCAGCCATGACAACTTTCCAAAACAAAATGGCACATTTTCCTGCGTCTGCTGCAATGCTCCGCTTTTTGATGCTGACGCCAAGTTTGATTCGGGCACAGGTTGGCCATCATTTTTCCAACCGATCACGGATACAGCCGTAGAGGAACGCGCTGATAACGGGTTTTTCATGCGCCGCACTGAAATCTTATGTGCCAATTGTGATGCACATTTGGGCCACGTCTTTCCTGACGGTCCCAATCCCACTGGGCAGCGTTATTGTATGAACGGTGTCGCTATGACCTTTGCCAAGTCAGACAAGGCTTAACTGTCGCCCACAGCCTGCGTCAGGTCGAAATTGCCGATGTTGCCCAGGATTTGGCTTAAAGCCGATGGACCTTTAACTGGCAGATCGGTCACACGACGGCTAAGTTTCACAACACGGCCGTCTTCAAGGTTGAAACGTTCAACATTGTTGACTACACCTGCTTCATCAAACGATACTGCTACAAGTTCGCGGGCTATGGCTTTTGGCGCCTTATAGGTTCTATGCTCCACTTTCGTGGATACATAATACCAGCTGCTGTCTTCTAAAATCCCGGAACTGGAAGGTTTACCGATAATCTCTTCTACGGTTTCGCGGGTATCTGCGCCCACAATCACATCTGCCATTTCATTTTCTGATGGGGCATAGCCGTGAAACTTGTAGGTAGAAGAGCAACCTGCAAGAACAATTATACTTGTGGAAACTACCAGTGTCTTTTTTGCTTTTGCTAAAAAACTACTCATCAGAACGCCTTTATATTCTATTCACTCTTGTTCACATAACCTGCCCGTGCTCTACAAGCAAATACCTTGTTACAAATCACAACCGCTTTCGTCAGAATAATCCATGCCAACTGCTAAAAGACCGCATCCATTACGTATCAGCGATATGCCTAAATCAAAAAGCACGGCTTTTGATATCTGGTTTACGCCTGAAGAGATGACAGAAATTGCAACCGTTTTATCGGCGGTCGCAGTTAAAAAGATGCGTATTTCAGGTAAAATCAACCCATCTGGTGCAAAGGATTGGCTGTTACATGCCAACGTTGGGGCCACAGTCACACAAACCTGTGTTATTACGCTTGAACCGGTTCAGACCCGCGTTGATACGCCCATTACGCTAACTTATTGTGCAGATTATCAGGTTGATGGCACTGAAAGCGTGACCAAAATGACAACAGATGAAAATATTGAGCCGCTTGCAGCAGAAATAGATCTGACAGATATTGCGATTGAAGCGGTGGCTTTGGCCTTGCCTGATTACCCGAAATCAACGAATGCCGAACTGGAAACAAGCAATTTTTCTGCCAAAGGCGTCATTCCAATGACCGATGCGGACACAAAACCATTTGCTTCCCTGGCAAGTTTGAAGGATAAGTTAGTCAAAGAAGACGATTAGGGCAAAAAAAGGCCTTGCAGAATTCGAAATTCTTTGTATTTTCGCGGCTCTTATACAAGGGCGCTTTTTAGGTCTTGCTGGGTGTGTTTCCAGCTTCTTTGAAACGCTGAAAAATGGGGCTTCTGCCCCGCTATAAATCAAAGGTGAGCCATGGCTGTCCCAAAAAGTAAAATCACCCGCTCGCGTCGCGGCATGCGTCGTTCCCACGATACACTGGTCGCAGACAATCCAAATGAATGCGCGAACTGCGGTGAGCTGAAACGCCCACACCACGTTTGCCCATCTTGTGGTCACTATGCTGATCGCGTAGTTATATCTGTGGTCGATGACATCGACCTAGACGACGACGCGGCATAAGAATGCTATTGGGCTGATTGCGGATGTCAGACGACACAAACCAGATCAGCCCATATTCTTCTAAATCTATTGTTCTTTCGATTGACGCCATGGGCGGCGATTTAGGCGTGCCTGTTGTCATCAACGGGATGCATTCTTTTTCAAAACAAAATCAAGACGTTAGATTCATCATCCATGGAGATGAAGCGCAAATAAAGCCGCTTCTTGCCAAACGTGCAGCTTTGTCCAAACGCTGCGAAATCCGCCATTGTGAAGGTGTGGTTTCGATGGATGATAAGCCCAGCCATATCATGCGCCACGGCAAAGACACTAGCATGTGGAGTTGCATTGATGCGGTGCGCAACAAGCAGGCCGAGGTCGCGGTATCATGCGGCAACACCGGCGCATTGATGGCGGTTTCCATGATTCGTCTGCGCAAAGCCCCTGGCATTAACCGACCTGCTATCGCCATTTTGTGGCCTTCGGATAATCCGCAAGGCTCGAACGTGATGCTTGATGTGGGGGCGGATATCCGTGCCGAGGCCTCTGACCTGTTGCAATACGCATTGATGGGCGCATCATATGTCCGCAACGGATTAAATGTACAACGCCCAAGAATCGGTCTGTTAAATGTCGGCACTGAAGAACACAAAGGCCGTATTGAGCTGAAAGAAGCCCATGAACGTATCTCAGAACAGGCTGAATCTGCAAATTTTGAATTTGTGGGATTCGTTGAAGGCACCGATATTCCCTCGGATAAAGTTGATGTGATCGTAACCGATGGCTTTACTGGCAATGTTGCATTGAAAACAGCTGAAGGCACGGCATCGCTTATGAGTAAATTGCTGCGCGAAACCTTTACCCAAACCCCCTTTGCCATGTTGGGCGGCATTTTGGCCTATGGCGCCTTACGCCGGTTAAGCAAACGCATTGACCCGCGCCGTTCTAACGGCGGCGTTTTTTTAGGTTTGAATGGTACAGTGGTAAAATCCCATGGCGGGGCAGATACAAACGGCATCGCAGCGGCAATACGCCTAGCCCACCAGCTGGCGAAAAATGGTTTCACAGACAAGTTAGCAGCACGTGTTGCCTCTGGCTCGCTGATAAACAATGATGTAACCTCAAAAGACTAGATAAAAAGGTAAACACATGAGCGTGATCCGAGCAGTCCCCATCGGCGTAGGCCACTACCTACCCGCACGTGTTGTTGAAAACGCCGAGTTTGAAAAATGGCTGGACACTGATGACGCATGGATCCAAGCCCGCACTGGCATTCAACGCCGCCATTTTGCCGCTGAAGGTGAATTTACTTCAGATCTGGCTTATGAAGCCGCACTTGACGCAATCAAGAATGCAGGCATCGCGGCTACGGACATTGACGCCATTGTGCTGGCCACCTCAACGCCGGACCAGACATTTCCATCCACGGCCACCAAATTACAAGCAAAGCTTGGCATAACATCAGGCTTTGCCTTTGACTTGCAAGCTGTTTGTGCCGGCTTTGCCTATGCCCTGACTGTGGCTAATTCTTTGATTATATCAGAACAGGCCAGCCGTATTCTGGTGATCGGTGCCGAAACATTCTCCCGCATTATGGACTGGCAAGACCGTACAACCTGTGTCTTGTTCGGTGATGGTGCCGGTGCTGTTATTCTGGAAGCACAACAGGGCGATGGTACAGCAAATGATCGCGGTATCCTTTCTTGTGATCTGCAATCGAACGGAAAATTCAACGACATCCTTTATGTGGATGGTGGTGTGTCTTCGACCCAAACAACAGGTGTGTTGAAAATGCAGGGTCGTGAAGTATTTAAACATGCGGTCACAAAACTGGCTTCCTCTGGCGAACATGCACTTAAAAAAGCCGGGCTTACTGCTGAGGATGTCACTTGGGTTGTGCCACATCAAGCCAACCTACGGATCATTAAAAGCACCACACAGAAAATGGGTGTTTCGATGGATAGGGTCGTGGTCACCGTACAAGATCACGGCAATACCTCTGCCGCATCGATTCCCTTGGCCATGTCGGTGGCCAATAAAGCGGGGCAATTCAAGCGAAATGACCTGATTCTGACCGAAGCTATTGGCGGTGGTTTGGCCTGGGGCTCGATTGTAATGCGCTGGTAAGTGCCTAATCTACATAAAATCTTTAGTACCTGTTGACTCAGCAACATAATACTCACTACTGTTTTGATACAATGGGGAGATTTTATTATGAGTGGTAATACTTTAACTAGAATGGATTTAGGCGAGGCGGTTTTTCGGGAGGTCGGATTGTCACGAAATGAGTCAGCTGATCTGGTAGAAGCCGTGTTAGGTCATATATCAGACGCGCTTGTCGAGGGTGCGCATGTAAAAGTCTCATCTTTTGGCACCTTTAGTCTGCGCGACAAAAAGGCCCGCGTTGGCCGCAATCCAAAAACCGGTGAGGAAGTGCCAATCACGCCACGCCGGGTTTTAACCTTCCGCCCGTCACATCTGATGAAAGATCGCGTATCAGCAGGCAATAAATAAAAGGTTCGTTCGATGAACAAATCGCCAGACGCATTTCGCACCATCACCGAAGTTGCGGAATGGTTAGACACCCCCGCACATGTGTTGCGGTTTTGGGAAAGTCGGTTTTCACAGATTAAACCTGTGAAACGCGCAGGCGGCAGACGTTATTACCGACCCAGCGATATGTTGTTGCTGGGCGGCATCAAAAAGCTGCTGCATGATGACGGTGTAACAATCAAGGCTGTGCAAAATCTATTGCGTGAACAAGGCGTGCCGCATGTGCAATCCCTGTCCCAACCTGTTAGCATTCAGGGCGCAATTAAAAAGAAAAGTCAGGAAGCTGCCAGCGGGATTGGCGAAGAGCAACAACCAGATCCTGTCAAAGTTCCTGAAACTGAAAGCGCGTCCCCACTGGCTGAGCGTATTTCACAAGCAGTGACCTCGCCAAGTGTTGTCGTAAAACAGCCTACGGATCAGCCCCCTGCCACAAGTGAAGGCAAACCCGAAACAAATCTTGAAAAAATGATCAAACAGGCGATTTCTACGGATCAGCCTGTTGAAACAGCACCTGATAACGATGTTGAAGATATCTCTGAACAAACCGCTCAAGACAGCGCAGCCAGTGCATATAGTAAGATGATAAAGCTGCCTACACGTTTAAAGCCAGCGGCGGAAATTACCGCTAAAGACATTCAGGATATTGAAGCTCTTTATTATAGCCTGAAAATGGTACGCAATAATATGAAGCGTACAGGTGCGGGGCGGTAGAACACGCTTGCACACCCTATAATCCTCGATATAACACCAAGCATAGGGCATATGTACGAAATACATGTGCTCTAGTCGGGCTATAGCGCAGTCTGGTAGCGCGTTCGTCTGGGGGACGAGAGGTCGTAGGTTCGAACCCTACTAGCCCGACCAAACAACTAGGCCCAAAAGGGTCGACACTTCGGGGGGACTATGTCACAAAAAGCTCAAGGTGTACTGCCGTCACAAGCTATCCAAGCGATGCTTGAGCAGGGTGAAATTACCGTTATGCAACCGCTGGCCGAAGGACAAGTGCAACCCGCCAGTCTGGATATGCGCCTTGGTGTGAAAGCCTACCGCGTGCGGGCTTCTTTTCTGACCGGTAAGGACAATTCGGTTCAGTCCCGTCTGGAAGAGTTCAAAACCCATGAAATAGACCTGACCAATGGTGCAGTACTGGAAAAAGGCTGCGTTTATGTGATCCCGCTGATGGAAGGGTTGAACCTGCCGTCTGATATAACGGCTGTGGCCAACGCCAAAAGCTCTACCGGCCGTGTTGATCTGTTGACCCGTTGCATCACAGATAACGGTATCGAATTTGATCGCGTTGAAGCTGGCTATAAAGGGCCGCTTTATGCCGAGATCAGCCCGCGTTCATTTTCAGTTCTTGTACGCCCTGGCATGCGCCTGAACCAAATCCGCTTTCGCCATGGTCAAACGATCTTGACCGATGAAGGCTTGCAGGCATTACACAGCGACATAGGCCTTGTTGATGGCAGCGCCCAGATTGATCAAGGTTTGGGGTTTTCGGTTGATCTTGATCTACCAAACGGGCTGGTCGGATACCGCGCCAAACCCCATACTGGCCTGATTGACCTTGGCCTGATCGACCACTACAACCCTTCTGAATTTTGGGAACCGGTATATGCGGAACAGGGTCGTATCATTCTTGATCCGGGCGCATTTTATATCCTTGTCAGCTGTGAGGCTGTGCATATCCCACCCAATTGCGCCGCTGAAATGGCACCTTATCTGGCGATGGTGGGCGAGTTTCGCGTGCATTACGCAGGCTTTTTCGACCCCGGTTTTGGCAACGCAAATGCAGGTGGCGCAGGCTCTCGCGGGGTGCTGGAAGTGCGCTGCCATGAAGCCCCATTCGTGCTGGAACACGGCCAATCCGTGGGCCGTTTGATCTATGAATATATGGCTGAAGTGCCTGACATTCTTTACGGTGCTGACCTGAAATCAAACTATCAAGGCCAAGGCCTGAAACTATCGAAACACTTCAAAACCCCAAAGGGATAAGCCAATGAAACTGCTGCGTTACGGGCCCAAGGGGCAAGAAAAAACCGGTTGCCTGGATATGGATGGCAATATCCGTGACCTCAGCGCCCATACGGGCGATTTTGTGGGCGATGCGGTTTCATTGGAAAATATTACCAAGCTGAAATCCATTGACCCGACCACCCTACCCCTGGTCACGGGCAACCCGCGTATTGGCTGTGCTTTGGCAGATGTGCCGAACTTCTTTTGCATCGGTCTGAACTACGCCAAACACGCGGCCGAAACCGGCTCGACCTTGCCACCAGAACCGTTGATTTTCAACAAAGCAACATCGGCCCTGACCGGCCCGTTTGACAGCATCCAAATCCCTCGCAATTCCACCCATGTTGACTGGGAAGTCGAACTGGCTGTGGTCATTGGCAAAGAAGCCTCTTACGTGTCTGAAGCTGAGGCACTGGGCTATGTAGCGGCCTATTGCACGGTTAATGATGTCTCTGAACGCGAGTTTCAAAAAAACCGTGGCGGCCAGTGGGTTAAAGGCAAATCCGCCCCCACATTCGGGCCTGTGGGCCCTTATCTAGTGACCACGGATGAGGTTGCAGATCCGCAAAATCTGAACGTCACCTGTGCGGTTAACGGTGCGGTGCAGCAAAATTCAAACACCTCTGACATGATCTTTACAGTAGCCCAGATCATCAGTGCGATGAGCCAGTATTTTACCCTGCGCGTGGGTGATATCATCGCCACAGGCACGCCCGAAGGTGTTGGTGCCGGACAAAAACCCACACCACGGTTCCTGCAAGATGGTGACATTGTAGAGACAACGGTTCAGGGCTTGGGCACGCAACGTATGAGCGTGAAAGGTTAATTATTAACAGCCTATAAAAGCTGTTATAATTCGCCTACGACCCAGCTTTTCCACTCGGCAATCGTACCTGCAAAGGCGTTGATATCCACATTCCCTTCAATTCCCGGCACCTGACCGGTGCTGGAATATTGCCAAAAAGTCCAGGCCCGGCTGGGGTAGATTTCGGTCGGGTGACCCGCTACCGTGCGCAGCCAGAAATGATAGCCTCGTATCTGCCGCAGCTGGTTTTCCTTGTAGAATTTCGGCGTGACATAAATCACCGGGGGTTTGCCGTAATGCGCGGTCACACGTGACAGATATATCCGCATTTCGCTGCGTACTTTGGCAGGGCTTGGGCGAAAGCGGCAGGTGGGTGACGCATTGTTCCATTCCATATCCAGAACCGGTGGCAGGGCTTTTTCATCGCGTGGTACATTTTCAATAAACCAGTTTGCCTGCTCGGCAGCGGTGCGGCAAAAATAGTAAAAGTGATAAGCCCCGCGCAACACCCCCGCACCGCGCGCCGCTTTCCAGTTTTGCTGAAATTTTTCATCCAGATGATCGCCACCTTCTGTGGCTTTGATAAAGGCAAAATTCACCCCACTTTGCCCCGCCGCATTCCAGTCAATCTCACCTTGGAAACGGGCCACATCAATGCCGTGAACCGGATAACGCCAAGGCCTTATACCTGTCCATTCAAATGGATCAATATCGTCAAACTGCACATAGGTTTTTGTAATTTTAACCAATGCGGCTTTTGAAACAGGTACGGGGTCAACAGGTATCGGCTCTGGCGGTTTTGGGTTAGCACAAGACGCCAGCAAAAAGCCTATAGCAATGGAAAAAACCAAACGCATCTACCCTATGCTCCTTTTGTATTTTCAACCTGTATGAAAAGAGTATAGCACAATTTTGCCCAAGCGTCAGAGCTGCTGTTCTAATCAGCAAAAACGCGCGCGGTGCAGTTATTCCAGATCAATCGCGTGGCCGTTCCATCTGCCATGTCAGATGTGCCTTCACGCTTGGCCATTCACTAGCGATAATCGAATAGACCGCCGTGTCACGGATTGTGCCGTTTTCCAATATCATATGTGAGCGCAAGATCCCGTCCAGCTTCGCGCCCAGCCGCTCTATGCCGCGGCGGCTTTGGGTGTTTATGTGATGGGTTCGAAACTCTACCGCAACACAGTCAAGTTGTTCAAACGCATGTTGCAACAGCAAAAATTTGCATTCCGTATTCAGCGGCGAACGCTGCACCGCTGTGCGGTACCAGGTCGAGCCGATTTCAACGCGTTTGGTCGCCGCATCGATATGCATATAAGTGGTCATCCCGACCGCACGCCCAGTAGCTTTATCAACAATTGCAAAAGGCAGCATGGATCCGCTTTCGCGCAAAGACAATCGCCGCTTGATCTCGGCACCCACGCCTTCTGGGGTTGGGATCGCGGTATACCACAAACGGTGTAACTCGCCATCAGCTGCAGCTTCTTGCAGGTCGGCATTATGGCGCATCTGCAAAGGTTCGACGATAACGTGATTACCAGTAAGAGTGACTTCATCGGGCCAGAGAGACATAGCAATATTCCTTCATTTGATTGTTCAAAATATACGCAGAATGCGCAAATGCCGTCTAGTCATGAAAGCCGATATTCAGGTTTTAAAAAACGGAAATCAACAAGCCCACCCTTTCAGGTGTGAAATTTGCATTCCTAAACAATTGTGTTAGAGACCCCGGGCTAAATAAAAACACATGAATAGCAGGAGCATTTTGATCTTATCTGAAACCGAAAAAAATGAGTTTTTCAACGAAGGCGTCGCAACTTTTAGCGACAGGCTGGAAGCCGCGTGATTGGCCAAAGGACTAACCTTGAAAGGGTTGGCGGATAAGGTTGGCGTTAAGAAAAAAATCGTGCAGGAATGGGAAGATGACCTTAGCACACCTCGTTCCAACCGTATTCAGATGTTATCCTGCATGCTGAACGTATCGATGATCTGGCTGATCAACGGTGAAAGCAATGGCACATATAACGTAGTTGTAAACTATGATCGATCTGAAGGTATTAACGATGCCCAGCGTGAGATTGCGCTGTTGAAAGATAACCTGTCATGATCACTGAAACGCCTGAACCAATTGGAAAAGCGTTTGCGTGAACTCTAAACTATTCCGCTTTCGGCAACTCATAAATTCCGCCATTTGCCTTTGACCATTCCAGCGGTGCATTCAGGAACGCTTCAACCTGATCCAGTGTTTTTGCGTCGAAATTAGCCTGTTCACGTGCAACTTTTAAAACGTCCCACCAAGTTACAAGATAATGCAGTTTCAGGCCATTTTCGGCCAGCACCTCATGGGTGTTTTTGAAGATGTCGTAATAGAACACCACCAAAATATGTTCGCACTCAGCCCCGGCCCGGCGGATGGCTTCGGAAAACAGCAGTTTAGAGCCCCCGTCCGTCGTCAGATCTTCCACCAGAAGCACCCGTTGGCCTTCGGAAATATCGCCCTCAATCTGTGCGTCACGCCCGTAACCCTTTGGCTTCTTGCGTACATATTGCATTGGCAAATTCATCCGGTCGGCAATCCATGCGGCAAAGGGAATGCCTGCGGTTTCACCACCAGCTGCGGCATCAAACTGTTCAAACCCCACATCGCGGTACAAGGTGGCCACGGCAAAATCCATCAGGGCTGACCGGATACGCGGGTATGAGATCAGCTTACGACAGTCAATATAAACAGGTGACGCAAGGCCCGATGCAAAAGTATAGGGTTCATCGGCGCGAAAGTTCACAGCACCGATTTCCAGCAACATTTTTGCCGCCAATTCGGACATGACCTCTTTGTCGATGAATGTGTTTGGAAATGTCATAACTGCCTCTTTTCATTTACATAAAAAAGGCGTCATAAAAATGACGCCTGTTTTTTGATATCGTTGCAGGATCAAGTCCTTGCTGATCCGATCAGTTTCCACAATGCAGGAACGATCAAGGCGGCCAGTGCCAGCTTCATGCCGTCACCGATCAAAAACGGTGTCAGACCCCATTCCAGAATTGGTTTTTCCCAAGTGTAAAGATATGCCAGCCACAAGATGCCCGGGATGTAGATCAGCGCGTTGCTGATCAGCATAGAGGCGCCCATTTTGAATACGTTGCGGTCCCAGCCGATGCGCGCAAGATAGCCCATCGCCAATGTCGCCAGAACGTAACCGACCAGATAACCGCCAGTGCCGCCCATCATATATGTCAGGCCGTTCACTTCTGCAGATGAGCTTGCGAATACGTCAAAACCCAAAGCACCGATCAGCATATAGCCAAAGATTGTGACCAAGCCCAAACGCGGGCCGTATGCTGCGCCGATAGTCAGAACCGCGAAAGTTCCCATGGTTACAGGCACAGGAGATGGCGGGATCGGCAGTTTGATCTTTGCCGCAACAGCCAATGCGAGAATCCCTGCAACAACCAATACGATCCGTTTGACCAGTAACGCATTTCCTTCTGCGAGCCAGAAGCTTTCCGTTAAAACCTTATCATTTGCCGTTAGCGCCATTGTACTCTCCTATCAATAATGCTTCTTTGACTTTCTAACCGAAAGCACCCTAAGTACAACCATAATCTAATAGACAAGGGGCCGCAAACGCGGTCAAATTCGCAAGATAATGCACGAAATGCATATTATTTAGGCAGATGCCTATAATGAAACCAGACATAACTTACCTAAGGATGATAAATTGGCCGCTGTAACCTTTGACAACAGCTTTGCAGCTTTACCAGGCGTGTTTTACACCAAACAATCCGCCGCCCCTGCCCCCAAGCCTGCATGGATTGCTGCCAACACGGGCTTGGCACGTGAGCTGGGCATTGACCCGGACTTTCTAAGTTCAGAGGCGGGTCTTGCCATGGTTTCAGGGCAAGGACTGCCCGGTGGGGCAGACCCGTTGGCAATGGTTTATGCAGGCCATCAATTCGGTGGCTGGTCGCCACGTTTGGGTGATGGCCGCGCATTGCTATTGGGCGAGGTTGCGGGCTATGATATCCAGCTTAAAGGTTCAGGCCGCACACCTTATTCACGCGGTGGCGACGGCAAGTCCGCCGTCGGCCCAGTGATCCGTGAATATATCGTATCTGAAGCGATGCACGCGCTTGGTGTTCCCACCACCCGTGCGTTGGCCGCAGTGACAACAGGCGAAAACGTATTTCGCGAAGGCGCATTACCCGGCGCCATCCTCACCCGTGTTGCCCACTCACATATCCGGGTTGGCACCTTCCAGTATTTCTATGCGCAAAATGATCGGGAGGCCCTGCAAACACTGGCAGATTATGTCATTGACCGTCACTACCCTGAAGCCCGCGAAGCCGATAATCCAATTGCAGCACTTTATGCCGGGATCATCAAACGCCAAGCCAAACTAATCGCAGCTTGGCTGAACTTCGGATTTATCCACGGGGTGATGAATACTGACAATTGTCAGATCGCAGGTGAGACCATAGACTATGGCCCTTGCGCATTTATGGATGATTTCGACCCGATGAAAGTGTTCAGTTCCATCGACCAACAGGGCCGCTACGCTTGGGGCCGTCAGCCGCATATGGCGCATTGGAATTTGATGCGACTGGGTGAGGCTTTGTCACCTATATGGCAGGATGATGAAGCGATACAAAAGACAGTAGATCATTTTGGAAATGTATTTAATCAATATTATGAGACAGGATTTGCTAATAAAATAGGATTAAATAGCATAAATACTACCTTACAAGAAAAAACGCTTCAAACAATGGCCACGCATGGTGTCGACTTTACTTTGTTCTTTTCACACCTGCGCAGGGTAAAGCAAGCTGACCACCGCGAACGTTTTATAGCTTTGTTCAACGATGCAACCGCCGCAGAGGACTGGTTGGATATCTGGCAGAAAACAAAAGTTGATAGTGGCATCACACTCGACACCAGCCAAAGCCTTATGGATGCGGCCAATCCGATTTACATCCCCCGAAATCACCGGGTTCAGGCAGCGATAGATACAGGCACTAACGGAGATTACGCAGCATTACACAAGCTAAACGCTGTTTTGAAAAACCCGTTTAATGCGCAAGATGGGATGGATGAATTTGAACATCCCCCCAAAGCCGAAGAGGTTGTGTTACAGACGTTTTGCGGTACGTAAGTTTAAGCTGCGCGGGGCAGTACATTTTTACAATTACCGGAACTGTATTCTTGCAAGTACCTGCGCACATCATCCGATGATGCATGTTTGTCCAGCCATGCGGTATGTTTTTGCAACTTTTGTCTTAACAATCCATACTGCCAGTGCGTCAATCCCGAGGCACTAAGCGCAAGAGATAGCTTTACCTTGGCATTCAGCATTGATCTAATTTGAAAAAGCAGACGCAAACCCGCAGTCACTTTGGCAGTGTTATCATCACGAAACATCTGCTTTAATTCCCCGTACTTCCATTTTGTCACGCCAAGATAATTAAGCGTATGTTTTAATTCTATCCCATTACGGTACATTGCATTTATTCGGGAATATAGAAGCGCATCCGACCTTAAGCTTACATTCATATCCATAATCATATCCTCACTACTACTTGGCTACACATATTACTTTGATTGGATTGGTAGGTGTGATCTGCCTTAATGCTTCCAGCGTGCAGATCATTTGCATCATAATCACCAGAACTAATTGCCTGTTTGACCTTATGCATCGAATAAACGCCCGTCAGTTCAGTACGCACTGCATCTACAATGTGGATTGAACCATCATTAAATCCGAGAACCATCTTCATTCACCTACTACAAAACTATTACACAACCTGTGTAATCTCTTACAGTTTATGCAAATGTAGTATCGTCTGTGAAGTACGCACTATTAATACATATAGGGACATAACCGTAACCAAGTATAAGTAATGCCGTTGTTTTAACTTAATAAATTCCGTTTTTATTCAGGTTTGGCAAGGCCCAGAAAGCATGAGTCTTGGCCTCATTATAGCAATACATGCTCTGCCGCCCAAGCAAAAAAAGCTGTCTGATTTATGTGAGTCGCTGGTAGAATCTGCACAAGTTGATACGCGATTGCCTTTCCATCAAAAACACCTAAACAAGTGGCATGAACCTTGTCGCCCTGAAATCACCCAGTTTCCGCTTGTATTTTTTGGGTGGGCTTTTCGCGGTCAACGGCTTATGGATAATGCGCATCCTGATCGGCTGGATGGCGTGGGAAATGACCGGCTCGGCCAGCTTTGTCGGCCTTATCGCTGCCCTGTCATTACTGCCTGTTTTTCTAACCGGCCCCTTCTTTGGTGTTCTGATTGACCGTTCCAACATCAAACTGGCCGCTCTTGGCACCAACAGCGCGATGATTGCCTGCATTGCCACATTATTGCTGATCCACATATCTGGCCAGTTGAACCCCTTGTTACTGTCCAGTATTGCCGTGGCCATCGGTATTGTATCATCTGCGCATCATCCTGTGCGCATGTCGCTGGCCCCGCGTCTGGTGCAAAAGGAACATGTGGGGTCTGTTGTGGCCCTTGCCGCCCTGAATTTCAACACCGCACGCATGATCAGCCCTGCATTGGGGGGCATTATCATTGAGCAGTTCGGCATTACATCCGCCTTGATTATCTCGGTGCTATTTTATCTTCCCAGTTTAATGATCGTGCCGTTCCTACAACCACGCACCACGCAAGCCCACAAAAACAAAGAACCTTTTGTGACCGCATTTAAAAGTGGTGTGAACTATCTTTGGCACCGCCCGGAATTAAAACTGGTTTTATTTATGACAGCCCTGATGGCCCTTTCAGTGCGTGGAACAACCGAAATTCTGCCCGTCGTGGCAGATGGAGTGTTTCACAAAGGGGCTGTTGGCTTGGGGCAACTAGGGTCTGCGGTGGGTGCCGGGGCTGTTATATCGGCAATACTCAAGGCTTTCGGCCCCGTGCGGACGGCAAAAACAATGTCCTTGCCGACATTATTTATCATGGCCACTGGCATCCTGTCTGTTGCTGTCTTTGGCAATGCCACCGTATGGAACATCACACTGGCCGCCGCCGCAACACTGGGCTTTGCCAGCACATATCTGGGCGTCAATCTGCAATCGGCAATCCAGGCAGATCTGCCTGATGAGATGCGCGGGCGGGTCATGTCGATCTGGATCGTTATTGCCACCGGGGCCTCTGCATTGGGGGCTTTTACCATCGGGGTTGCGACAGAAACACTGGGTCTGTCGCTTAGCGCATGGTTGCTAACAGGCACATGCCTTGCGTTTTTTCTATGGATCATCATTTCGGCAAAAAAAACGGGGGGATAAATCCCCCCAGTTTGTCATTCAGGCTCTATTGTTAACCGCTCAAGTTTTTGCCTGCGGCCTGAACTCGTCGGGACGGCAAACCGAAGCTCGCGCGCCCCTAACTCTTAACTACACCCAGAAGTTGCCCCGCAGGTGTTGCATTTCATACATGTGCCGTTGCGTACCAACGTGTAGTTGCCGCAATCGCCACAAGCGTCGCCCTCATAGCCTTGTATTTTGGCTTTCATGCGATCATCCATTTTGGTCATGGGGGCTGCGACTTTCGCCGCAACAGCACTTACAGCGTCTGTTGCGCCCACAGCTTGCTTGTCACTAGAAAACAAATTGTTCATCCCGCCCTGCAAAACTGTCAGCCCCTGGGGCATACGGTTACGGTGATAGCCAGGTGATACCACTTGGCGCAGCATCGCCACCGCATCGTCGGATGCAGGTGTGACGTTACTTTTGCCTTCTTCGACACCGCGACCCAATTCATCAAATGTCTCACCTGTCGGTTTGACGTGGGCCAGATCAGAACGATCCAGATAAGACACAGCCAATTCACGGAAGATGTAATCCAACACGGATGTGGCGTTTTTGATGCTGTCATTGCCCTGCACCATGCCGGCAGGATCAAAGCGGGTGAATGTGAATGCGTCAACGAACTCTTCCAATGGCACGCCGTATTGCAGGCCGACCGAAATGGCGATGGCGAAATTGTTCATCATCGCACGGAAACCCGCCCCTTCTTTGTGCATATCAATGAAAATCTCACCGATAGAGCCGTCTTCATATTCGCCTGTGCGCAGGTAAACCTTATGGCCGCCGACAACCGCTTTTTGGGTATAGCCCTTACGGCGTTCCGGCAGTTTGGAGCGTGCTTGGCACACTTCCCTAATGATCACTTTTTCCACGATCTTTTCGGCCAAAATAGTTGCGCGTTCCGCAGCAGGTGCCTCCATCAAGATTTCATCTAAATCCTCATCTTCATCTTCAATCAGTGCAGAGGCCAGCGGTTGCGACAGTTTCGAGCCATCACGGTACAAAGCGTTGGCTTTCACACCCAATGACCAAGACAACTCATAAGCCGCCTGACAATCCTCGATTGTGGCGTCATTCGCCATATTCACCGTCTTGGAAATCGCACCGGATATGAAGGATTGTGCTGCTGCCATCATCGTGATGTGGCTTTTAACAGACAGATAACGTGTGCCGATACGTCCACAAGCGTTGGCGCAATCAAACACGCCGTAATGTTCTGCTTTCAGATGCGGCGCACCTTCCAAAGACATCGTGCCGCAAACATGGTTGTTAGCTGCTTCCACCTGCTTCTTGCTAAAGCCCAAGTGTGACAGCAGATCAAACGCAGGATCGTTCAACTGCGCTTCGGGAATGCCCAAAGTACCTTTGCAGAACTCTTGACCCAGCGTCCACTGGTTGAACACAAAACGGATGTCAAAGGCCGTTGGCAAGGCTACTTCGATCTTATCCAGCTCATCTTGACCAAAGCCGTGGCCAGTCAGAACCGTGTGGTTAATCTCAGGCGCATTACCCATAGTGCCGTGACCGACCGCATAAGAAATAATTTCGGCACTTTCAGAGGATGAATAGCCCAGCATCTCTAAAGCAGCTGGCACTGATTGGTTGATAATCTTGAAATAACCACCACCGGCCAGTTTCTTGAATTTCACCAGCGCGAAATCAGGCTCGATGCCCGTGGTATCACAATCCATCACCAATCCAATGGTGCCGGTTGGCGCAATCACAGAGACCTGCGCATTGCGAAAACCGTGCTCTTCACCAAGCTTCACCGCATCATCCCAAGCGGATTTGGACAAAGCGATCAGGTCTAGGTCTGGGCAGTTTGCGTGATCCAGCGGCACAGGCTTTATTTCCAGCCCTTCATAACCTTTCACCTCGGCATAAGCCGCGCGGCGGTGATTACGTATTACCCGCAGCATATGTTTGGCGTTCTTCTTATAGCCAGCAAACGGCCCCAGCTCTTTGGCCATCAAAGCACTTGTGGCATAAGATGTACCTGTCATGATCGCCGTGATCGCACCGCAAAGCGCGCGGCCCTCAACACTGTCGTAAGAATAGCCCATGTTCATCAACAAGCCGCCGATATTGGCAAAACCCAAACCTAGCGTGCGGAACTCGTAAGATCGCTGTGCGATCTCTTTCGATGGGAATTGTGCCATCAGAACGGAAACTTCCAGTGTCATCGTCCACAAACGGGTCGCATGGATATAATCATCCGACTGGAATTTAGCGTCCTTGTAGAACTTCAACAGGTTCATTGATGCCAGATTACAGGCAGTGTCATCGAGGAACATATATTCCGAACACGGGTTAGAGCCGCGAATGGCACCGTCCTCAGGGCATGTGTGCCAGGCGTTGATCGTGTCGTGATATTGCACACCGGGATCAGCACAGGCCCAAGCCGCGTGTCCCACTTCTTCCCACAGATCGCGGGCTTTTACGGTTTTGGAAACCTTACCATCGGTGCGGCGGATCAATTCCCAGTCGCCATCGTCTTTGACGGCTTTCAAGAATGCATCCGTCACCCGTACAGAGTTGTTAGAGTTCTGGCCCGCAACCGTCAGATAAGCATCTGAATCCCAGTCTGTGTCATAGGTTGGAAACTCGATACTGCTATAGCCCTGCTTGGCATATTGCAGCACACGGTTCACGTATGTTTCTGGGATCATAACCTTTTTAGCTGACCGGATCGCAGTTTTCAGGCCTGCGTTTTTCTTCGGATCAAACGCATCCAGCTCTGCCCCGTCCCATGCGCGAATGGCCGCGAAAATTTCATTCAGCCGTTGTTCGTGCATTTTTGAGCCGGCAACCAAGCTGGCCACTTTTTGCTCTTCTTTCACCTTCCAGGTGATAAATTCTTCAACATCTGGGTGATCCATATCGCAGATCACCATCTTCGCGGCACGCCGTGTTGTGCCACCTGATTTTATTGCGCCCGCTGCCCGGTCACCGATTTTCAAAAATGACATCAGACCAGATGATTTGCCGCCACCGCCCAAGCCCTCATCAGACCCGCGTAAAGATGAAAAGTTGGTACCAGTGCCAGAGCCGTATTTGAACAAGCGGGCTTCACGCACCCACAAATCCATAATGCCGCCCTCATTGACCAGATCATCTTTCACCGACTGGATGAAACAGGCATGTGGCTGTGGATGTTCGTAAGAACTGGCAGACTCCACCAGTTTGCCGGATTTATAATCCACATAGTGATGCCCCTGTGCAGGCCCATCAATACCATAAGCCCAGTAAAGCCCGGTGTTAAACCATTGCGGTGAGTTCGGTGCGGCCATCTGATTGGCCAGCATGAAACGCATCTCATCATAATAAGCCTTGGCATCAGCTTCGGTGTCAAACATGTCACCTTTCCAACCCCAATAGGCCCATGTGCCTGCCAGACGATCAAAAACCTGCTTGGCTGAAGTTTCACCCGCATAGGTTTCACCCGCTTCCACTTGCGCATCTTTATCAGGAATTGAGCGCCACAAAAATTCCGGTACATCTTTTTCAGCAACCCGTTTCAACGCCGCAGGAACCCCTGCTTTGCGGAAGTACTTTTGCGCAATCACATCTGCCGCGACTTGCGACCATGATTTTGGTACTTCCACGTTTTCTAATGAGAAAACAATGGACCCATCTGGATTGCGAATTTCGGAAGTTGTCTTATGAAATGCGATGCTTGTGTATGCATCTTTTTTTGCATTGGTAAATCGGCGGTCGATTTTCATATTAGCCCCTTAGCCCCTGTTAAATTCAAGGAATATTTTACAGTGCCTGTTACGTCCAGACTGATAAATTCCATATTCTTTTTAATGCTGCCCTTGCCCCATCCCACTATATGTAGTGGGTACCACAACGACTTGCACAACTTGTACTAGGTCACCACTACAGGTCAATAAAAATATTCACGAATTTATTACATTTATATGTTGACCAGTAAAAATGGAAACAGAGGTCGAACAAACCAAGGCGGAAATAAGGTAAACTTAAGGCAAAAATATGCCGAGGGTTAAAAGATGGTTTTTTCAGAAAAACGTATGCAGTAAAGCGTGTTATTGAATGTTATTATTGTGCACAGAATTTAATCCAGTGGGTTTTTTGGCAGGCGCGAATCCTCTGCTTAAAAAAACTTCACAAAAAAAATTGCGTGAGTCAAAATATTCCTTTTAAAAATTAATGCCGATTAAGGTTTTTAATGCAAATCATATTGCAAACAACTTTAGGTCAGAACCCTAATTCAAGCAAACTTTTGGGAAGGCTCTATTTTTCAAAACATAAGCATGAGGCAGAATACACTGAAACCTCATGCTATTTGAATGTGGTCGGGACGGCTGGATTCGAACCAACGGCCCCCTGTACCCAAAACAGGTGCGCTACCAGACTGCGCCACGCCCCGACTGTCGCGGGGTTTAAAACGCTTGGGCGCAAATGAAAAGCCCAAAAGTGCACGGAAGATTATTTTTTACACGGCCATGCGGCTATTTCCGGATTAAAGGCAGGGTGCTGGATTACTGTGCCTGTTGTTATGGCCAATGTTTCAGCTAAACCGCCATTAATTTCCAACACCGCAAAAATAGAATCACCCCCGAAAATCGCGGTTTCATCCAATGGCACAGCGTTGGCATGGACTTTGGCCACCGTCCCGGTTTGATCAATGAAAATCATATCCAGCGGGATAACCGTGTTACGCATCCAAAAACTGACCCGAGCAGGGTTGTCATAAATGAACAGCATCCCCGAAAACTTCGCCAATGTCTTACGAAGCATCAGCCCTTTTGCCCGAGTTTCATCCGTATCAACGACTTCAACATTAAAAGCGGCACTACTGCCACCTGATTTAAGTTGAACCCGATCAGCTGAACAGGCCGCCGCCGCAATCTGCGCTGGCAGCATCAAAATGACAATAAGCCAAAACTTATGATTTAGTTTCCGCTGCATAATCCCAAGAGCGAATTTCCACGGCAAGTTTGCCCCGTGGCCCAGAAGCGGTGCGTATACTGACCGCTTCGCTTTGTTGTAGTTCAGAAATACCATAGGCGCGCAAAACTTCCGCATGGACAAAAATATCTTCTGTGCTTTCGAATACATTTAAAAAACCAAAGCCTTTTACTTTATCGAACCATTTTACCCGCGCAGGCGTCAGATCAGAATGTATCGATAATGTCGATAGGTCAATTCCAGCTTCTTCCAGCCCGCGCAATGCATTTTCCGGCACACTGTCAGGTTGTGCCATGCTTACTATTTCAGAGGCCTGCTGTCCGCGTTCGGATGCAACAACAACGATCTCTATCTCGGCGCCTTCAGCTAAAGAGCTGCGCCCGAAATTACGCAAAACATTTGCGTGCAATAATATATCGGGGCCGCCTTCGTCATCAACGACGAAACCAAATCCTTTTGTGGTATCAAACCACTTAACTTTACCAGTTTTTTTCTGCATTCACTTTACCACCCACACACACCATATTTATTGTCAGGAAAAAGACAACTATTTTAAATAAAAAATAAGTCTTAAAATGAATAAATAGGCGTAAATACACAATTTAGTGATATAGTCCACTCATTTACAGTCATAGGTATTTTGACCAAAAGATCAACAACTATCAGGGGTTGAGCCTAACTTTTGTCCAAGCCTTTACCTTAAGGTCAAGCGTCCAGCGAAACCGATCATGCAATCGAAAGGCACCATCTGCCCAAAACTCAATCTCAGTTGGCCTGATTCTATAACCACCCCAAAATGCAGGCCGAGGCGGGTTCAAGCCCAGCTTCACAGTGTACTTTGCGACACGGGCGACTAGGTCTGATTTCTTTTCCAAAAACTGCGATTGTTGACTGGCATAGGCCCCAATACGGCTGCCTAGATCACGCGACTTGTAATATGCATCCGCCTGATCACCATCTTCACGTGTCACAATCCCGCGCACCCGGATTTGGCGGCGTAAAGATTTCCAGTGCATCACAAAAGCAGCTTTGGCGGCAAAATCCAATTCCTGTGCTTTTGCACTTCCGTAATTCGTGTAGAACACAAAAGCATCATCCTCGATCTCTTTAAGCAGGACCATACGCGCATTCGGCATGCCATCCGCATCCACAGTAGACAAAGCAATTGCATTAGGGTCATTAACCTCTGCCTTTTCAGCCTCAACCAACCAGTTGCGCGCAATATCAAACGGATTATCGCCCGCAAAAATCTCACGTTGTTCCGACATCTGTAAGCACCCTCTATTTATACGCATTTTGCCAAGTCCAGCTTTAAGCGTGATCATCATATATTACAGTATTATTACAGATATATCACAGAACACTTCTCAACACTTGATGCAAGCCGTGCCTTCCCGTAAACCGAATTAAATTATCAACAGATCGGATCTTCTATGTCGCAAGGAATAATGGCTGGTAAACGTGGCCTCATCATGGGCGTTGCCAATAACAAATCTATCGCCTGGGGCATTGCACGTGCCTGTGCAGAACAAGGCGCGGAACTGGCCTTTTCATACCAAGGCGATGCTTTGGGTAAACGCGTCAAGCCATTGGCCGAAAGCATAGATTGCAACATTGTTCTGGATTGTGACGTAACCGATGACGCTTCTATTGATGCACTGTTTGACACATTGAAAGAAAAATGGGGCGAAATTGACTTTGTAGTTCACGCCATCGGGTTTTCCGACAAAAACGAATTACGCGGGCGTTACGTAGATACAAGTGCCGCAAACTTCCGCATGACGATGGATATATCCGTCTATTCCTTCACCGCTGTTGCCCAGCGCGCCGAAAAAATGATGTCAAAGGGTGGCTCACTTCTGACACTGACATATTATGGTGCTGAAATGGTGATGCCGCATTACAACGTGATGGGCATTGCAAAGGCGGGTCTGGAAGCATCGGTTAAATATATGGCGATGGATCTGGGACCAAAAGGCATTCGTGTGAACGCCCTGTCCGCAGGCCCGATCAAGACACTGGCAGCCTCTGGCATCGGCGATTTCCGTTATATTCTGAAATGGAACGAACTCAACTCCCCGTTGCGCCGCAATGTGACCACAGATGACGTTGGCAAGTCCGCTTTGTACCTGCTATCCGACTTAGCATCCGGCGTTACCGGCGAAAACCTGCATGTTGATGCAGGCTATCATGTGGTCGGCATGAAAGCAGAAGATGCCCCTGATATCGACATTATCGCAGGACGCAAAGAATGACCGAACGCCTGCCGCACGAAAAAGGCTTCCATATCTCTTGGGATCAAATCCACCGCGACAGCCGCGCGCTAGCGTGGCGTCTGGACGGCAAAGGCCCCGATAACGGTGCGTGGAAAGCTATCGTGGCAATCACCCGAGGCGGCATGGCCCCGGCAATGATCATCGCGCGCGAACTGGATGTGCGCACGGTTGATACCATCAGCGTAAAATCCTACAGCCATCAGGAACAATCCGAAGCCGAGGTGCTGAAAGCACCAGATACGGACATCATCGGTGACGGCACAGGCATTTTGATCATCGACGATCTGGTCGACACAGGTAGAACCCTGAAAGTGGTGCGCGATCTATACCCCAACGCCCATTTCGCCACGGTTTATGCCAAACCCGAAGGCCGCGAGATGGTTGACACCTTCATTACAGAGGTTAGCCAGGACACATGGATATTCTTCCCGTGGGATATGGCCCTGCAATATGTTGAACCTTATCGGGGTGTCTAAATCGTGATAAAATCTACCAACCAGAAACTGTCGCCCGCGACCCGTCTGGCACAGGCCCTACATTTTTACGATACAGTAACCGGGGCGGTTGTCCCACCGATCCAACCCGCCGCCACATATTCGCGTGACACCGATTACGAAAAACGCAAACCATACGGGTATAGGCGCGACGGCAACCAGACCACGGCACACGCCGAAGCGATTATTGCCGATCTGGAAGACGCCGCAGAATCCATGTTGTTTGCCTCTGGCATGTCAGCCGCCAACGCAGTGATCGAACACCTGCCTACCGGTGCCCATGTGGTTGTCCCAAAAGTTATGTACCACGGCGTTTTGAACCAGTTCCAAATGTATCATGCCCGCAACAGGCTGAATGTCAGCTATTACACAGCAGGCGATCTGGACGAGCTGGCCGCCGCCGTGCGCAAGGGTGAAACCCAACTGGTCTGGGCCGAAAGCCCCAACAACCCTGACTGGGAAGTTACCGACATTACCGCTGCTGCCGAAATAGCCCATGATGCCGGTGCCAAACTGGTCACGGATTGCACGGGCACCCCGCCCTGCGCCACCCGCGCACTTGATCTGGGTGCCGACATATCCTTTCACTCGGCGACAAAATACCTGAACGGCCATTCCGACATCACCGCAGGCGCCCTGTCCGTACGCGAAAGAGGCCAATACTGGGATGACATCTGGACGGTCAGAAACTTGCAAGGCACCGTGCTGCATTCGTTTGACGCTTGGTTGTTGATACGCGGCATGCGCACATTGTTCCTGCGGTATGAAAAAGCCACGCAAAATGCGTTGGCCATCGCAAAGCACTTCGAAGGCCACCCAAAACTAACCGCCGTCCGCTACCCTGGCCTGCCATCGCATAAAGGCCACGCCATTGCCAAACGCCAAACCGGCGGGCAATTTGGCGGCATGATGTCGATCCTTGTCAAAGGCGGTGAGCAAACTGCGATTGACGTGGCCCGCTTCTGCGAAGTCTTTTACCCTGCCACATCGTTGGGCGGCGTTGAAAGCCTGATCGAAC